>PWLA01000158.1 GCA_003559555.1 Gemmatimonadota bacterium
CCAACAGCACCGGGGGACACAACAGAGGTCGGCTCTGGGCGCCCATCCACCAACACCACCCGGGGACAGAACCGAGGGGTTCCAAGCACCGGGTTACGCATCCTTCACAGCTGGTGGCTCAGGATTTCCAGTATGGCAGGGTGGGGCCTGGAAGGATCAGCCGCGTAGGCAGGATTGACATATGAGCAATCCTTCATATGTTCATCCGTCCGGCGACGGCGATTCTGAGAGCTCCTGGACTCTGAGTCGATCCTCTGAGTTGATCCTTGCTGGAAGCCGGAGGTCGAGACGGCCATCGGGTGCGCCAACACAACTGGTGCGAGTGGACGGCTCCCTCCCCCGGATCGAGACGGGGAGCCCGGATCGAGACGGGGAGCGAGGGGCCTACTCGCAGCTCGACAGCGAACCGCCGCCACGACCACGGCGAACCCCAGGGCCGCCGGACACACCCCCCGAACCCAGCGAGACTCACGTCAGATGACCAGGATCGAACTCTGCGACATCGAGGTCGTGGACCGGGATGCGGTCGAGCGCGTCCAGGCTACGCAGGCCCATGAAGACGAGCTGGGCTACCTGGCCGACACCTTCCAGATGCTGGCGAGCCCCACCCGACTGCGCATGGTAGAGGCCCTGGCGGGGGGCGAACTCTGTGTTTGCGATCTGGCTGCCGTAGCGGGCGCGAGCCCGTCGGCGGTAAGCCACCACCTCCGGCAGCTTCGTCAGATGCGCATCGTGCGCTTCCGGAAGGAGGGACGAATGGCCTATTACCGTCTGGACGACGAACACATTTCGGATCTCCTTCGCACGGGGCTCGAGCATGTCCGTGAGTAGAGCGTCCAGGAGCGACAGATCCAGGGCTGAGACTTCAGGCGCCACAGCCGTCGCATCTCCTGAGCCCACCCTCCTTCGGTTCCGGGTGGCCGACATGGATTGCGCGAGCTGCCTGGGTCGCATCGAGGGCCGGCTCCGGAAGGTCGACGGGGTCACCGCGGTTCAGGGTAGCCCGGTGGCCCGCACCCTGACCGTGGAGGTGGACGCCTCGCGGGTGGGATCGGATCGGATCCGAGACGAAGTGGGACGGCTGGGCTATCTGGCTCGTCCGGCAGAGCGTGGCGACGAGGGGAGCTTCCGGCGTGTGACGTGGACCGGTAGGGAGGCCCGGATTGCCTTCGCCTCCATGGGGCTCTTCGGTTTAGCCCTTCTCCTGCGGGCCCTGGAGGTGAACCCAGCTCTTTTCGAGCTTCCCTTTCGGACTCTCCTCCTCGCCGATGTGATCTTCGTGGCCGCCGCGGCCGTGGGTGGCTGGAACTTCTTTCCCCGGGGTGTGAAGGCCGCCCAGGCGCTTTCCCTGGACATGAACTTCCTGATGACCGTGGCCATCCTGGGCGCGGTGGGGATCGGAGAGTACATGGAGGGCGCGGCCATCGCGTTCCTCTTCGCCTTCGCCGACCTCCTGGAGAGGTACTCGGTAGACCGGGCGCGAGCCTCGGTGGAGGCGCTCATGGAGCTGGCCCCGGACGCGGCACGGGTCATCCGGGACGGCCGAGAAATCCGGGTGGCCGCCGATGATCTGGTCCCGGGGGACCTGGTCGTCCTGCGCCCGGGCGACCGGATCCCTGCCGACGGAGTGGTGGAGGAGGGCACCTCGGCCGTGAACCAGGCGCCCATCACGGGGGAGTCCATGCCCGTGACCCGCACGCCGGGTGACGAGCTCTTCGCCGGCACCATCAACCAGGACGGGTTTCTCCGGATGCGGGTGGCTCGCCGGGCCGCCGAAAGCGCCCTCTCCAGAATCATCCGGCTGGTGGAGGCGGCGGAGAGCCGCAAGACCCGAAGCGAACGCTTCGTGGAGCGATTTGCCCGCTACTATACGCCTACCGTCACCGTGGCGGCAGTCGCCCTCATGGTGGTGCCTCCCCTCCTGTTCGGTGCGCCCTTCGCCACGTGGTTCGTGCGCGGCCTGACCCTCCTGGTCATCGCCTGTCCGTGCGCCCTGGTCATCTCCACGCCGGTGGCGGTGGTCAGTGGGATCACCGCGGCGGCCCGAAACGGCGTGCTCATCAAGGGCGGCACCTATCTGGAGGCCATGGGAAGGGTGAAGGTGGTGGCCCTGGACAAGACCGGCACCGTGACCGCCGGCCACCCCAGGGTGGAAGGAATCCACGTCACCGACGGAATGTCGGAGGAGGAAGTGCTGGCCCTGGCTGCCGCCGTGGAGGCTCGATCCGAGCACCCCATCGCCCGGGCCATCGTGGAGGCGGCCGGAAGCACCAGCGCCGACCACGGTCCGTCAGCCTGGTCCGTCTCGGACTTCCAGGCCGTGCCGGGGCGAGGAGCCCGGGCTCGCCTGGACGGCGTGGAGTATGTGGTGGGGAACCCGGAGTTTCTGGCCTCAGAGGGTGCTCTGGGGGTCGGGGCGGGGGTCGGGGTCCTCGATGAGGATGTCGGGGAAGGCGGCATGGGGGTCAGTGAGGACGGGATCGGCCGAGGGGAGGCGTCCCGGGAGGCTCTCCGACGCCTCGGCATCCCGGCCCAACTCCACCGCGGACCCGGAAGCTTCGTGGGCGTGGCCCGGGAGGGTCGAGTCCTGGGGTGGATCTCGGTGAGTGACCCGCCCCGACCCGGTGCGGCGGAAGCGGTGCAGGCGCTCCGGAATGCCGGGGTGGAGCGAGTGGTTCTCCTCACCGGTGATCGCCGGGCCACGGGAGAGGACGTGGGCCGGCGCCTGGGAGTGGATGAGGTCCGAGCGGGCCTTCTCCCTGAAGACAAGGTGGATGCGCTGAAGGAGCTGGAGGCCCGGTACGGTCCGGTGGCCATGGTGGGGGACGGGGTGAACGACGCGCCGGCGCTGGCTGCCGCCTCGGTGGGAATTGCCATGGGGGCCGCCGGAAGCGACACGGCGCTGGAGACCGCGGACATCGCACTCATGGGCGACGACCTGTCCCGACTCGAATACCTCTACGTCCTCTCGAACCGTGGTGGGCGCGTGATCCGCCAGAACATCGCTGCCGCCATCGGGGTGAAGGCCCTTCTGGCCATCGGTGTCCCCCTGGGCATGGTCTCGCTCATCGCCGCCGTGGTGGTGGGCGACCTGGGCGTCTCCCTGGCGGTCACCCTGAACGCTCTCCGGCTGGCCCACCTGAAGCCTGACCACCAGAAACCTGACCCCCCGGAGCCGCCTATCCATCGGGCCACCCGACAACCGGCTGGCCAGTGCCGACCTGCTCTGACCGGACAGCCATGAGCGGACCCCCATGACCGCCAACCCTTCTCCCATCCCGGACCGACTTCCGGCGCAGTTGGAGCAGGATGTGCGCACCCTGGCAGGGGAGATCGGTGAGCGGAACGTGTTCCGGCCCAACGCGCTGGAGCGGGCCGCTCGTTTCATCGAAGGCGAGCTGCGAACCGCCGGATTCGTCGCCCAGCGTCAGACCTTCCACGCACCGGGGCTCCAGGCCGGCAAGGTATCCTGCCACAACCTGGAGGCGGAGCTCCGGGGCTCCACCCGTCCCGGGGAAATCATCGTCATCGGCGCCCACTACGACTCGGTAACCGGCTCCCCGGGTGCCAACGACAACGGGAG
>PWLA01000165.1 GCA_003559555.1 Gemmatimonadota bacterium
GAGCCTCCCCGAATCGAATTGGAGATGGAGGGGGTCGGAGCGGACGCCCTGGGGCGCACCGAGGAGAACCTGGCGGTCCGGGCCGCGCGGCTCTACTGCGAGGCCCTGGTCGGGGCGGCGAGGAACGGGTGGAGCGAATCCACGGCGGCGGCACGTGTGCGGCCGCCCGCCGGCGGGCCAGACACGGTAGGAGGGAAGGGTGAGGGGATACCGGACATTCGCATCCACCTGACGAAGCGGATTCCCCACGGGGCCGGCCTGGGCGGAGGCTCCTCCGACGCGGCGGCGGTTCTGCGGGGGCTCGATGAGCTGTACAGTGGCGCGCTGGGGCGAGAGCGCCTGGTCAAGCTGGGGGCCGAACTGGGTGCGGACGTTGCCTTCTTCGTGCTCCACACGCCCCGGGCGTTGGCCTGGGGCCGGGGCGACCGGCTCCAGCCCCTTCCGGCGCTTCCCCGCCGCCCCGTTCTGCTGGCCCTCCCCCCGGACCCCATCGGCACCCCGTGGGCCTACCGGATGCTTGCCGAGTACAGGAAGGCGGAAGGGGAGGGCGCTGCGGGCGGGGCCGTCCTCGAGCCCTCGGTGCTGGAGACCTGGGAGGGGATGGCGGGGCTGGCCGAGAACGCCTTTCAGGCCGCGCTGGAGCCGCTCAGGCCCGAGCTGGCCGGCATGCGTCGCACGCTGGAGAAATCCGGAGCCGAACCTGCGCTCCTCTCGGGGAGTGGCTCGGCCGTCTTCGGGGTCTTCTCCGGAGAAGCCGCCGCCCGGGCGGCGGAGGAGGCCCTGAGGGAGGCCGTGCCCGGTCTGCTCATCCTCCGGACCGCCACTGCGGAACGCCTGTGACGCGGAACGCCTGACACTGGAGCGGCCTGCCGCCCCAAGCGGCTCAGCGACCGGGTACGACCGCCGCAACGCCCCCCCGGCGAGGGTCGCCCGCTCCGCCGAATTCGCGACCCCGGCTCTCCGCCCCGTGGACCCCGCCGAAGAAGAGGTTCGTTTCGGCCCATACTCGGTGGTCTGGCCAGTGTCGGATGAGGGCACGCACCACCTCTTCGCCGAAGCCACCCTCGATCTCCAGACGGGGTCCCTCAACGTGGAGCCTTGACCGGGCGATGGCCGCTTCCAGGGGAAGTCCGAGATCCAGCATCCCCGTCAGAACCTGGAGGATGGCGGACCGGATGCGGTTCGAGCCACCGGACCCCAACGCCAGCAGGCGGGAGGCCTCCCGGTCCTCCACCAGGGTGGGAGCCATCATGGAGGTGAGGCGGGTGTCCGGGGGCCAGCGTCCGAACCCCCGGGGTTGGAGGTCGCTCTCTCCAAGGACGTTGTTCAGCATGACCCCGGTCCCCGGGATCATCCATCCGCACCCCTCGCCGTTGGAGATGCTGAGGCTTGCAGCATTCCCCTCCCCATCGATGACACTGAGGTGGGTCGTGCCCCGCCGGGAGGGCGGATGGCCGGCCACCTGTGCCCGGTATCGGTCCACGGTTTCCGGTGTCAGCACTCCAGCGGCCTGCTCGCGGTCCACGTCCTCCTCCAGCCCCTCGCCGGTGCGGACGTCGCGCATGGCGGCCAGGGCCATGCTCAGGCGGTGGGCCTCGACCGGACCGTCCGGATCCGGTCCCGAAGGAATCCCGGCCAGGACCCGCAGGCCGAAGGCGATGAGGAGCCCTCCCGAGGCGGGGGGCGGATTGGTGAGGATTCGCCGCCCACGGTAGCCGACCTCCAGCGGCCGGCGCCGGACGACCCGGTAGGCTGTGAAGTCTTCCCGGCGCAGGTGGCCGCCCCCGGCGCGGCACGCCTCGTCCACGGCCCGGGCCACCTCCCCCTGATAGAAGAGCTCGGGTCCCTCGCGGCTCAACGCCTCGATGAGCTCGGCCAGCTCCGGTTGGGTGTGTACGATTCCTTCGGACATGCCGGTCTCGCCCGGGACGAAGGTGGCTCGTGCATCCGCGGTAGCGTTCAGGATGGGTGTCAGGACCCGGGCCAGGTAGGCCTGCATCGAGGTGACCAGGACGCCCTGGCGCGCGGCGGCCACGGCGGGTGCCACGATCTCTTCCACGGGAAGCCGTCCCAGATCCCGATGGAACCGGAAGAGTCCAGCCACCGTCCCCGGGGTTGCGGCGGCGCCGAGGCCGATGTGGAAGGGCTGCTGGGCGGTCCCGAAGTCCACCAGGATCTCCCGGAAATCCAAGCCCTCGGGAGGGTGTCGCCGGCGGGGCGTGTGGGCGAAGAAATCGTAGAGCCGGGCCTCCTCCGTCTGCGGTCGGGCCAGGAGGAATCCGCCACCTCCCAGCGACGCCAGGAGAGGTTCGGCCACGCAGGCGGCCCAGAGTCCTGCCGCCGCCGCGTCGAAGGCGTTTCCACCGGCCCGAAGGGTCGCCACGCAGGCGTCGCGGGTTACGGGATGGCCGCAAGCCACCGCCCCACCGGTGGCTGGAGAATTTGAGGGTCCGATACCAGATCGAGCGGTCATTGAGGCTCCGTTCGCGGGGCTTCGGCCGAGCTCCCACATCGACCCCGCTCTGCCCGAACGGGTTCCGGTGGGCGTCGGACATGAGGACTCCCGGTGTCGACGGTCGGGTGCTCGTGCATCACGGACGGTTCCACTGGGCTCCCTTGCCCCCTGCGAAAGGCTCGCCGTATCTTGCATCTTCCTACCCGAGAGCCTGTTGGACCTCCAAACCCTCCAGGCTGAGGTCCCGAACGTGCGGGTTCGGGATCGCTCCGGTCCGCCTCTGCACCTGGGTAGGGTCCCAGCCGCACGGTTCCCGAGGTGCAGGGCGCCGAACCCCGAGCCGGTGGAATTCGATGGCGAAGAACGGGAATCACGGATCGAAGGCCTCGACGGCGGGCTCGAGCCAGGGCCCGAGCCCTGCCTCGTCCTCCGTCTTCGGACGATTCCGCAGGGGATTCCCCGGGTTTGGCCGGTCCCTGGTGGCCGGCGTCACCTTCGGGCTGGCCCTGGCAGCCGGCGTTCTGCTGGTGGGTTGGCTGGCCGACGGCCGGCAGGCCGAGGCGAAGCGGACTGCCGCTCAGCATGCCGAGCGCCACGGGGCGGCCGTGACGGCCCAGATCAGGGAAACCGCCGGGGCGGTGTACGCCATGGAAGCGCTGGTGCGGGCCGCTGGAGGGATCCCCGGTGCTTTCCAGGCCCGGGCCGAGGAGATCCTGCACCGGCATCCTCCCGTGGCGACCCTGGAGCTTCAGCCCGGAGGAGTGGGGGCCCGGGTGGCTCCCCTGGAGGGGAATGAGGACGCCCTGGGTTACGACGCCCTGGCGGATCCGGAGACGGGGGCCATGGCTCAGAGGCTCGTGGACGAGCGGATCCTGGGGGTCGTCGCCCCGACCCGACTCCAGGACGGACGCCAGGGGCCGGCGATTCGCCTCCCGGTCTTCTTTCCGCCCACAGGCGACGGCGGCCAGTTCTGGGGATTCGTGTCCGCAGGGCTCCACCTGGATCACCTCCTCGAGCGTGCGGGTCGGCTGGAGCTGGAGGAGATGGGCTACCGCTACTCACTGCAGGTGGTCGCGGCGGGGGATGAGCCTCGGGCGGTAGCGGGATTGGCTCCCGGCGAGCTGA
>PWLA01000354.1 GCA_003559555.1 Gemmatimonadota bacterium
GAGGGAACGGAGAGAAATCACGACGCCCCCTCACCCGGGATCCGGTCGTCCCACTCCCGGGAAACCAGCTCCAGAACCTCTTCCCACGCCAGGAAGTCCCCGGGGTATGCGTCGTGCAGGTTGCGGATCATGTGTTCGTTGTCCTCGGCCACCGGGTGGAGGTTCAGCCGGTCCGGGCTCCCCAGATTCGGGGTGTGCAGGAACCTGGCCCGCTCCACGTCGATGAGCTGCCAGCCGTGGGCGAAGTCCACCACGCGTACCCGACCCGGGTCCTCGCCGGCGTGCCGTGCCGACAGGACGAAGGCGGCCAGGCACTCGGTGGAGCGGAAGCGGAGGACCTCGCCGTCGGGGCTGCGGACTTCGCCGCCCCAGCGCTCGGTGTCCACCGCATCGCCGCAGAAGGGGTCCTGGTCCTCCCCGTAGACCATCCGGTCCTCAGCGGGGACGGTGGCCCGGGAGTTGGCCTGGGCGAGGGAGCGGTCCTCCCCGTTCGAGGTGCCCTCCCCGCATCCGGGAAGTGCGACCAGCCCGAGGATGACCAGGGCGATGCCACCGGTGGTGAGTCCGGACCGGCTCGTGCTGGCCTCCCGGGTCCGGGTTGCCGGCTCGGCCTCCTCATTTCCACCCGGGGGGGAGCTCTTCTCCTGGCTTTGGGCTTGGCCCTGACGTCGTGCTCTGAAGCCCAGCCAGGTGGCCAGGCCCCCCAGCAGTGCCGAGATGGTCAGGAAGAGGGTGCCCAGGTGAGGCCAGGAGCTGGCTCGAATGTTCAAGATCTGCTCGGTTCCGATGATGGGGGGCGAGTACGTCATGTCGGGGATCTTTATGGCTGCGTCCGGGCTCAGGTTGTGCCCGTAGTCGATGTTCCAGGCGTAGAACTCCGCCATACCGGCGGCTCCCGCCACGAGGAAGAGGATGAGCCAGCCCACCATGAGCCAGGGCGTCCCGATGAGGGCCACCACCAGCCCGGTGACCACAAGGCCCGCCAGGACGATGGGCATGATGTCCAGTGCGCCGACCGTCTCGGGGTCGATCTCCTGCATCCCGATGTAGTGGTTCAGGATGTTGATGTTCTGGATGTCGTGGCGATCGTGGCCCACGATGTCGTCTACGTAGATGTACATGCCCAGCCCGTCAGGGTACTGGGGGGCCACCAGTCCGATGGTCCACAGTGGGGCCACGAAGGCCGGCAGCATGATCAGCGCTGCCAGCGCCATGAGCAACCGGCTGCGGGTTCGTGTTGACATGGTGGTTCGTTCCTTGAAGAGATGGAGGCGCGGCGATGAGATCGGGCTGCCGCGCCCGAGGACCGGAAGGACCGGTGGGCACAGGATAGGACTCCTGCACCCACCGACCTTCCGGCTCGAGGCTTACCGGGTCAGGGCGAACCCCGGGTTCCGGTGCGCCACAGGAGCTCGGTTCCGGCACCCTCCGGCGATACCCGCACGTAGCCCTGCATCTCCTGGTGGAGCGCCGAGCAGAAGGCCGTGCAGTAGAAGGGGTAGATCCCGGTCCGGGTCGGTACCCACTTCAGCGTCTTCGTCTGTCCGGGCGCCAGGAGGATCTCGGCGTTGTTCGCTCCCTTGATGGCGATCCCGTGGACCACGTCCCAGTCCTGCTCCAGGTTGGTCACGTGAAAGTAGACGGTGTCGCCCACGTGCACCCCTTCGATGTTGTCGGGGGTGAAGTGGCTCCGGATGCTGGTCATGTAGACCCGCACCACGTTGCCCTCCCGCTCCACCCGGGCCTCGCCGGGACGGCGGGTCACGTGGGGGTGCTGGTTGTCGGCCAGCTCGTAGATCCGCATGCTGTTTGGCGAGAGCAGGTCGGCCCGGATGGCCTGAGCGTAGTGTGGCTCCCCGATGGTGGGGAAGTCCTTAAGGAGCACCATCTGGTCGCCCGACACGTCATAGAGCTGAGCCGGATGGTTCTGCTTGGGCCCCACCGGGAGGAACCGGTCCCGGGCCGTCTTGGTCAGTCCCACCAGATACTGTGGGGTCGGATCCTGGGTGTCACCCCCCGTGAGCATCAGGTGCCCGATGGAGTAGTAGGCGTCGATCCGGTCCACCACCTCGAAGGTCTCCAGGGACCACTTCACGATCTCCGACGAGATGTAGACCGAGGTGTAGGCGTAACCCCGCCCGTCGAACTCGGTGTGGAGCGGGCCCAGCCCCGGGTCCTGCACTTCGCCTACCATGGTGGCCTCGTACTGGAGCACCGGAATCCCGTCAACCACCTCTTCGTATGCCTCGTTCTCGATGGCCTCGAGCATCTGGCTGAAGGAGTGGACCGGGATCACCGTGGCCAGCTTGCCGCCCCCCACGATGTACTCGCCCGTGGGGTCGATATCCACGCCGTGGGGCGACTTGGGCGTGGGCAGGAAGAAGATGGCGCCGGGGATCTCCGTCGGGTCCACCACGGTCACTCCGTTGTGGGCGTCGGAGGTGGCGACCCCGGTTCCGGGATCGTACGTGTTGTGGTAGTACTGCCCGGGCATCTCCTGCCCGGCTCCATTCTCCACCGCGTCGGCCACCATCCGCCAGTTCACCGCCGCGATGTAGTCCTTGTCGAAGCGGGAGGCTTCGATCTCCAGCAGGGTGTGGGCCTCTTCCACGTTGTACGAGGTGAAGAATACCCAGTCGCTGGAGGGACCCATTCCGGCCCGGCCCAGATCGTAGTGGTACGGGGGCATCCGAACCTGGAAGTCCAGCTCCATGCGCCCGTCATCGGCCACCTTCACGAAGGAGAGCAGCCCGTCGAAGTTGTCCCGGTACGTGTCGATGGACACGTCCAGGTCCTCCTCGGCCGGGATGCTGAAGCGGGTGGCTCCGATCACGTACTCGGTGTTGGAGGTGGGGAAGGAGGAGGCGTGGTTCCCCCCGGTGTTGGGGAGTTCCAGGATCTCCACCGTCTCGAACTTCTCCAGGTCGATCCGGGCGATCCGCGGGGTGTTGTTCCCGTTGATGAAGATCCAGCGTCCGTCCGGCATCGCCTCGGTGCGCGAGAGCTGCGGGTGGTGGGAATCATCCCACGGGATGAAGCCGTAGCTGGTCTCCAGCAGGGGCTTGGTCTCTTCGGAGTATCCGTACCCCGACTCGGGATCCTGGCTGAAGACCGGGATCACCTTGAAGAGGCGCGCCGAAGGCAGCCCCCACACGGAGAGCTGGCCGCTGTATCCGCCTGAGAAGAATCCGTAGAACTCGTCGTGCTCTCCGGGAGCGACGTACACGCGCTCGGCGGCGTCGCCTGCGCCGATCACGCCCGTCTCTCCGGGGCACCCGGTGAGGGCAAAGCCGATGACCGCCACCACTACGGCGACGGCCCCCAGCTTGAGCCCGGTCTGCTTGTTGAACATCGTCTGACTCCTGTCAGCGTTTCTGAACGTAGGGGACGAGCACCGGTGTGCCCGCCCCGGGACGGACCTACTGGTGCTCGTTCACCGTTCGCAGGTACTCCACGATGGCCCGGGCCTGCTCCTCGGTGATGTTCTGATACGGCATGACCACCGGGTAATCCCTGAGCATCTCCTGCACCACCGGATGGCGGTCGGCCATCTCGCTGGGATTCA
>PWLA01000007.1 GCA_003559555.1 Gemmatimonadota bacterium
CCAGTGCCACCAGAAGTGCCACGACTACCGGCAGGCCGGTCATCTCGGCGAATCCCCCCAGGTTGCCGAACTTGTCCAGGCCATGGTAGAGAAATACGCTGAGGATGGCCAGGCGAAGTGCCCAGTGAGCGTGGCGGGCCAGAGGTTTGAGTGCGTTCATGAAGCTTTCCTCGTGAGCGTTGATCTCGACTTTCAAGTATCTGCTTCTGTCCTTCGCCCATGGGAATGCCGGGACGCGGCGGAAGGGTTCCCACCTCCCGAGCCCAGACTGATGCGCAAGGCGGATTTCGGTGGGTCCGGGAACTTCCAGGGGCCGCGGTGTCTTCGCAGAAGTGGTCACCCGCGAGTTGCCGGGCGGGAGTCCTTTGGCACCGCATGCCTCTGCGCGGCCGAGGGAATCGGCCGGCTACCGGGACCGGTGCTTCGACCAAGACGACGACGCAACCCAACCATCACATTCAAGAAAGGACGGACTCGGATGGCCAAGATCTCAGTGGTAATCCTGGCAGGCACAGAACAACATTCGGACCTGGCACGGGTGCTCAACGGGCTGGAACTGGTCAAGGAAGCCAAGGAGGCGGGGGACGATGTGGAACTCGTCTTCGACGGAGCCGCGGTAGCGTGGATCCCGGAGCTGGAGAACCCGGAACACAAGCTCCATGGGGTTTTTCAGGGCGTGAAGGACAAAGTGGCCGGGGCGTGTGAGTTCTGCGCAGGTGCCTTCGACGTGAAGGAGGAGGTCCGGGGCGCGGGCATCTCGTTCCTCAGCGAGTTCGAAGGGCACCCCAGCCTGCGGGGTCGAATTGCCGACGGCTACCAGATCGTGACCTTCTGACCGGACACATAGGTGTGATCAATGCGAAATCAGCGGGTGGCCTTCGCCGGTGCCCAGGGTGACGAGCTTCGTGCTCTGCTGAGCCTGCCCGACGAGGGGGCGCCGGCGGCGTACGCCCTGTTTGCCCACTGCTTTACGTGCTCGAAAGACCTGAAGGCGGTGGTGAACATCAGTCGGGCCCTGACCCACCAGGGCATCGGGGTTCTCCGATTCGACTTCACGGGCCTGGGCGAGAGTGAAGGTGATTTTGCCGACACGACCTTCTCGTCCAACATCCAGGATCTGGTGGCAGCGGCCGAGTACATGGGCCGGGAGTTCGAGGCTCCGGCCATCCTGGTGGGCCACTCGTTGGGGGGCGCGGCGGTCCTGCAGGCGACGCATCTGATCGACTCGGCCCGGGCCGTGGCCACCATCGGGGCCCCTTTCGATCCGGAGCACGTCACACACCTGTTCGAAGATGCCATCGGCGAGATCCAGGCCGAGGGAGAGGCGGAGGTGACGCTGGGGGGACGGAGTTTCACGCTGAGCCGGGAGTTCGTGGACGATCTGGCCACTCACAAGATGGAACGATCCATCGGCACTCTGGGGCGCCCTCTCATGGTCTTCCATTCGCCGGTGGACCGGACGGTGGGGATCCAGAACGCCGCCCTGATCTACAAGGCAGCCCGCCACCCCAAGAGCTTCGTCTCGCTGGACGATGCCGACCACCTGCTCCTGGACGAGAGCGACTCCGGCTATGTGGGCACCGTCCTCGGGGCCTGGGCCAGCCGTTACGTGGATGTCCGGCAGGTCAGTGGTCGCCCCACCGCAGAAAGTAGCCCGAGGTGATGGCCGTGCCGGCGGGGAGGTTCTGGCCCCGAATGGGAACCCGTACGCCAAGGCTCAGTCGTCCAGGGCCCACCGGGTAGTCCAGGTCAACGAAGGCCTGGTGAAGGTGTCGACGGGCGCTTGAAATCTGAAGGCCTTCAATGGCCCACGTGCCTCCCGAGAGCCCCTCGAGCGACGCCTTCCATCCGACCGGTCCCAGCTCGCCTCCCACGGTCCACCACCAGAAGAGCTCATCGCCCGGCTTCCTCCGGGCTTCCACGTTCTGAAGGCGCCAGCGGTGGCCGATCCACCCCATGGTCCAGAGCGGGAGCGGGTGGAACGACCGGCCCACTTCCAGGAGGACCTCCCAGTCGCGCTGGCCTTCTCCCAGAGGAATCACCTCTGCGTCCACATCGAAGCTCCCGCCATCCAGCTTCACGCCTCCCCGCAGGGCCACGGGCCATTCGGGCAGGCCGAAGAGGGCTGGCCCGACCCGAACGAATCCCCGGGGATCACCGGGCCCCGAGCTGGCCCGCTCGCCCCCGGCGTCGTTGAAGCGGAGGCGATGGAAGGGCAGCTGGACCCACACGTCCACGCCCCTCCACACACCAACGCTTCCGGTCACGAAGACCGAGCGGGTGATGGCGCGGCCGTCGGCGAAGATGGTCTGCCGGTCTCCGCTCTGGTTGAAGGTTTCATCGGTATCGTGGTAGATCGCCTGGATGTCGATCCAACCCTGGCCTGGAGGGGAGAGCCACTGAGCGTGGGCCGGGGCTGGAAGGAGAAGTGGGACCAGCATCAGGGTGAGGAGGGCGCCGCCCACTCCACTCCGGAGGACGTCGCCCCTGGAGGCACGCCTCCGGCAGCTCATCCACCCTCCCAGATTTCGGCGGCGGGGTGGAATGTGGTCCAGGCGAACCAGAAGGCCACGTAGGCTTCGGGGATGGCCTCCAGACGCTGTCCCGCCAGGGCCCCTTCTTCCGCCACGCCGTCCATCCGCCATGACGTTCCGGTCTCCTGGTCCACGATCCGGTCTCCCTGCACGCTGAAGCTGAGGGTGACGCCCTGGGACCTGGGACGAAAGGCCATGGCTCCCTGCACCCGTTCATCCCAGAAGACCACCACCGGTCCCGCACGGGCCTGGCCCGTGGCGACGGCGAGGGGTCCTTCCTCGGCCTCATCCAGTTCGCCAAAAGGGAAGAGTAGCGCATTCTGGTCGTCGTCCTCCGGCACTCCCAGAGTGCGCTCCTTCACGAAGCGGCGGCGGTCCACGTTGGGCTGGTCGAAGAGGAGTCCATCGGTGACTTCGTAGTTTCCGTAGGGATAGAGCTGGTAGTCGCGATTTGCCCCGGTATTCTCGCTTACGACCCGTGTGTCGGGGTGGAGATGCTTCCACCCGCTCCAGGTGGTCTCGATCGAGGGGTACATCGCCAGTCGGGTCCCGTCGGCCGCACCGCATCGGGCCCGACGATCCATCTGGAACCACAGCGACGAAGGATCATTGCGGTCAAAGAGGATCAGGTTGTTGCGGAAGAGGAGTCCCGAGACGCCGAAGGTGGCGCCGCCGACTGCCCCCCGGTCGAAGACCAGGCTTGATCCGGTGAGGGGACAGTACGTTACGGCCAGCTGGAGTCCTGAATCGAAGTCCATGTTCACGATCTCGTGCCACCACCCGATGTTGTGCGGGATCGCCCAGGCCTCGCCGTCCACGATGAGGCCGATCACCCGATCCCGGTCGCGAAGATACTGGGCTTCCGGCGCCATGGCGTCAACGAACTGCGGGTTCTGGAGAGAGGGAATTCCGTCAGGCGGCGGCCCCCCGTCCATGAGGGCACTCCGGGACACGCTGCACTCCAGGTCGGCGAAGTCCTGCGAGCCGCTGGGTCCGAAGAGGTCCGAGCAGGCGGCCAGGAGGAGCACGGCGGCCATCGAGGAGGCGAGAACGGCAACGTGCGGTGCTGTCCTGAAATGGGCCATGCTCAAGCTCCCGGGAGTCTCGATGTCGGGTCGGTGATCAACGGCGATGGACGGCCTGGGTGGTTCGATTTAGCCGAATCCGCAGCCGACGCCGAATGTTCCCGGGGTCTTCCAGGCGCTCCCGGCCGAGCCGCGGGCCAGCCGATTCCCGGGAACCTGCTTCCGGTTTCCGTGCGTTGGACCAATGCCGGAACGATCCCGGTCTCGCAGCGGCCGCTCCGCCGACTGCGAGGGACTGCTTGCGACTCGACTCGGGAGGTTCGACCATGAACTGGATCCATATGGCCCTGCTGGGCGCCGTCGCCGCCGTGGGACTGGCCATGTACGGATTTTCCTCGCACCCGGGGGACGGGGCCGACCCGGCACTTCCCCTGGCCGAGGCAAATTACGTCCTGGGCGACGATATCGACGACTACAACGATTTCATGATGTCGGGAGGGCCTCCCCCCGACGGGATCCCGTCCATTGACGATCCGGTCTTCATCGACGCCGCCGAGGCCGATCTGGAGCCGGGCGACAAGGTGATCGGCTTCTATCATGGCGGAGAAGCCCGGGCGTACCCACAGCTCATCATGGTGCATCATGAGATCGTGAATGACCAGGTGGGCGGTCTGAACGTGGCGGTGACCTACTGCCCTCTGACGGCCACGGCCCAGGGCTTCGAACGGGGCGAGACCACGCTGGGGGTGTCGGGGCAGCTCCTGAACAGCAACCTGGTTCTCTTCGACAGAGACACCCGGAGCTACTTCTCACAGATCAATGCCACCGGACTGCGAGGCGAGCATCGAGGCGAGACCCTCTCGGAGGTCAACCTCGTCTGGACTACCTGGGAGCGGTGGCGTGCAGCGCACCCCGACACCCGCGTGCTGAGCGAGAACACCGGGCATCTGCGCAACTACTCCAGGGATCCCTATGGCTCGTACAATCCGGTGGGCGGCTACTACGGGCAGGACAGGACCATGTTTCCCCTGATGCACAGTTCGAATCGCCACCATGCCAAGGAGATGGTGGTAGGGGCCCGGAACTCCGATACCAGCGTGTACTTCGTCCGCTCCGACCTGGCCCGGGAGCAGGTGCAGACCGCCGGGGGTTTTCTCGCCGTCTACGAGCCGAATCTGGATACCGGGTACATCTACTTCGTCGGCGACGACGTGCCGGAGGTGACACCTCTGGGCGAAGGCAGCTATGAGCTCGGCGGTGAGGCGTTCCAGGCCGGAGATCTGCCTCTGGAGCAGCTGGTCCCGGTAGAGGCCTTCTATTTTGCATGGCACGCCTTCTACCCGGACAGTGCACACCCCTGACCCGGCCCATCCGAGATCATCGATCCCAACCGACCCATTCACAGGGAGGGGCACCCTTGCCAACCGCCGTCCAGACACTGGCTTCGATCCTCAGGCTTCCCTTCTACCGACGCGTAGTGGTGGTCTCTGGCGGAGTGTACCTGATTCTCTTCCTGATCGCCCTGCAGGACATCTCTCGGGGGGGGCGGGCCTTCCAGTTTCTGACCGTCCCGTTCAGCCGCATGTTCGAGCGCACCGGGGCCCTGACCTTCGAGCCCATCGCGCAGCTCACCCTTCCTGGTCTGACCATCCTCATCTCACCGGTGAACGTGCTGATTGGCCTTGGCATCTCGCTCCTGGTGGGTTTGAACCTGGCGATCACCTGGCTTGCCTTCCGGCAGCCCCGGGCCTGCCGCTTCAATCGCTCGACCGGGGTCCTGGCCAGCCTTCCTGCGCTCCTGGCCGGGGGAGCGTGCTGCGCTCCGGCCATCGTCCTCATCCTGGGGCTTCAGGTCTCATCGCTCCTCATGGGCGTCTTTCAGGTCCTCATCCCGGTATCGGTGGTTCTGCTGGTCATAACGCTGAAACTGATCCTGGACCGGACCAATCCGGAACTGCTCGCGTCCCAGGAGTACCGAGGGACGTCTCCGGCAGCTCAGTAGCGGTAGCCCTCCACCTCCTCGGGAGGGGCCTCGACGCCCAGCCCCTCGGCGATCCGGTTCACGAAGTTGAAGTAGGCGGTGATCATGTTCGCCTGTAGGACCTCCTCATCGGTGAGTCCGGCAGATCGGAGAGATTCGACGTCTGCTTCGTTGAGTGCTGCCGGTTCCCGCGTGAGTTCCAGGGCGTAGTCCACCAGCGCGGTCTCCCGGTCCGAGAGGTCGGCCGAGGCCGGGTCACTTCGGAGGCGGACCACCCGGTCCGGGTCCTTCCACCAGGCCTCCAGCGCCGCGGCATGGTGCAGGGTGCAGTATCGGCAGTCGTTTTCCATGGAGACGACCACCGCGATGAGCTCCCGCTCGGCCCGGCCAAGGCCCCCCTTCGTGAACATGAGCTCCATGTAGAGGTCCAGGTGCGCCTGCATGGCCCCGGGCGCGAGGCTCTGGATCCTCATGATGTTGGAGAGCTTTCCGCGTTTGCCCGCGATGCTCCGGTAGACGTCGGCCAGTTCCCCCTCGGCCTCCTCCTCGTGGATCATGCGGATCCAACTCACGGGAGCCTCCTGGAACTCTGAACGGTCGATGAGGATTGGAACGGACGGTGGGCCCACTCAACATCCGTCAGGGGAGAGTTCATGAAGGCTGTGTCATTGTTGTTGCTACGCATTTCCATTGCACTCCTGGTCTTGATATGGGGACTCGACAAGTTGGTGGCGCCTGAACACGCCGTACAGGTGTCGGACAACTTCTATCTGGGATTGCTCAGCCTCCCGGGCCTGATGCCCCTTCTGGGGGTGGCCCAGGTGGCGGTGGCCGGGCTGGCCCTGGTGGGGTTGTTCCGACGGTTCGTTGATCCGGTCATCCTCATCATCAACCTGGGGTCTCTGCTGGCGGTGTGGCGCTCGATCGTGGATCCATGGGGATGGGTTCTCGAGGGCACGAACGCCCTCTTCTTTCCCTCGCTCATCGTAGCGGCGGGATGCCTGGTCCTGATAGCCTTCCAGGATCAGGAAAGACTGGTGCTGGACCGGAAGCGTGCGGCTCCGGAGGCCCGGCCATCAAGCGTCTGAGGCGGGCGACAGTTCCTTCCTACGTGATGAAAGACAGGAGGGGAGAGATGGGTTCCCGACAGATCGGCGAGCGCTCCGACTTCGCGGGTTGTGGTCTGGACGCCCGGACGGGCGGAGTGCCTCAAGGGGTCCTTGCTTCGTCCTCCGTCTCCCGGTACCGTGTCCCGATCGACCGGCCGGCCGCATCGCTCGTTACCCCGGCGTGCTTCCCCGTGTCCGACTCAGGCGAGCCATCGGACTCTTCCAGAAGGTCCGATGACGACCTATTCAGCCAACGGAGCGACTCGTGACCAGGTCGACGGCCCGGGACCGCAGCTTTGAGGACGAGGCGCTTCCTCTCATGGACGCGGTGTACCGGTTTGCCCTCCGGCTTTCCAAGAACCCGGATCGAGCCCAGGATCTGACGCAGGACACCTTCCTTCGGGCTTACCAGAACTGGGAGAAGTACACGCCAGGAACTCAGGCGAAGAGTTGGCTGTTTACCATCTGCAGAAACCTGTTCCTCAGGCGAGAGGAGCGGAAGAAGCGGCACGACGAGATCGTTACCAGCGTAGCCGATAAGGATCCTCGGCAGATTTCCCGGGAGGCCACGGTGTTCATGGCGGTACGGGACCGGGACCCGGAGGGAGAGTTCTGGCGTCAGATGGTGGACGAGGAGGTCCTTTCAGCCATCGACGCCCTTCCTGGCGAGTTCCGGGAGGCGGTCGTGCTGTCGGACCTCGAGGACATGTCGTACCAGGAGATCTCCGAGATCACGGATGCTCCGGTGGGGACCGTCAAGAGCCGGCTCTTTCGGGGCCGTCGCATTCTCCAGGAGCGGCTCTACGAATACGCCACGGAGCAGGGAATTGTCCAAGCCACGGCTTCAGGTGATGCCACAGGAGCGAGGGAGACATTGGAATGAAATGGGTTGAGGAGTTGCGTCGCCTGCTCAGGAAGGTGGGCCGGGAGAAGCCCATGGAGGAGGCGCCCGGGGGAATTCCGTGCGAGGAGGCGGCAGCCCGAACGTTCGAGTGGCTGGACGGCGAGCTGGATGCGGAGCTCGAAGCAAAGGTCGGGGCGCACCTCGAAACCTGTGCCCGGTGTTATCCCATGCTGTTGTTCGAGCAGTCCTTCCGGGAGGCGGTCGCCCGGGTCGCCAGCGACGAGAAGGCCCCGGATGAGCTGCGCGACCGGATCATGGACTCGCTGGAGGAAGAGGGGTATACCGCCCCGGGTGCGTCCAGGGGGTAGCTGCGTCCCCCCATCAGCAGCACGCGGCGTCACCCCTTTCGGGGCCGGGCTCTCCCTGTCCGGTGCCACAGTCGAAGAGTCCGAAATGGACGGACCGGTCGCCCTCCACCCGGACGTGCGCCCCATACCGGGTTTCGGAAAGCATGGCAGCGGTGTTTCCGCACACCCTCACGGGACGGCCCGTCTCCAGCGTGTGATGATCGTCGAGCTGGAGGCGATGGGGATGTCCCTCGATGGTGCCCCGATAGGTGGCGACCTGGCCGTAATCCTCGCACCGATCCTCCAGTTCCAGCTTGAAGGCCCTCAGGGTCCGTGAGGTGAAGCGCACCATACCGATGGCCGCATCCACGTCCGGGTCCAGGAGGTCCACTGGGGCACTGGACACCTGTCGCACATCCGGACAGCCCACGTCCGCCAGCAGACGCCGCAGGTCTTCGGTGTACATGGATCCCGCGAGGCACTCTCCCAGCAAGGTGGGATCGTTGCGCAGGTGCGGGGGGATCCGCCTGTCCGCGAACACGTCGGAGAAGTGAAGTTCTCCGCCCGGCCGCAGGACCCGGAAGATCTCGCCGAAGAGCCGGCCCTTGTCCGGCGACAGGTTGAAGACGCAGTTGGACACCACCAGGTCCACGGATTCGTCCGTGAGCCCCAGGGGCGCCAGGTCCTCCATGTAGCCCTTCCTGAATTCCACGTTGGACCGGGCGTAGCCGAACCGTTCTGCATGCCAGGCCCGATGCTCCCGGGCCACCTCCAGTTGCTGGTCGGTCATGTCGACGCCGATGACCCGACCCTCCTCGCCCACCAACCTGGAGATGATGTAGGAGTCCCGGCCGGCGCCGCACCCCAGATCGAGCACGGTCAGGCCACGCAGCGCGCCCGGGAGGGGAGCACCGCAGCCGAAGAACCGTTCCCGGACGGCGGGATGAATCTTCTCGGCGATGACCCGTAGGTGATGGGGTAGCCGTTCGGAGGGGCAGCAAGCACCGGTCTTCAGGTCGCTGCTGGACTCGAGCACGCGACCGTAATAGTCGCGGATCGCAGCCAGGGTCCGGTCTGAGGAGCTCATGGTCGGATCGGGGAAGGGAGGTTCGCGTGAGATGGTCTGCGTTGTCGTCTACCAGGCGAATGCGGTCTGCTCGCGCCAGGTTCCCGCCTCCACCCCCGATGGATCGTGCAGCCGCCAGTGGAGCGTGTCTCCCTCCAGCGTCGTCCCCACGGCCCGGGCAGGCAGGGCGCGGGGCTTCAGGGAGACGTCTGTTCGGAGGGGAGGAATCGCTCCCCCAGAACCTCTTCCGCCAACTCCCAGAGCCGCCGGGCGGCCTCCAGGTCCCGGGCCGGGGGCGAGGGGACCACCTCCCGTCCTTCCACCAGGTACCCGCCGGAACTCCCGGCCAGTTCCGGATCCACCGCGGCCTGAACCACCCGTTGCGCTCCGGCCTCCAGAGGTTGTGCTCGCCTCACGAGAAGCTGTCCCTGCGCCAGCAGCCGGCGGTACCAGGGGTAGTGACGGAAGCGGTCTGTCCAGGTCGGGCCCGGGGCCACGGCGAACACCGAGATGTCCCCCGAGGGAAGGCGGCGGGCCAGTTCCTGGGCCAGGAGGATCCGAGCCAGGGTCAGGTGTCGACCGTGGGCCGTGGGCGAGAACTTTCGTTCGCCCTGGAGGTTGTCGGGGTCGAGCCGGGGCGCACCAAGGAGCCCGCGGCGGTGTTCCTCGCCGGCAACCACCACCACTCGGGCGGACTCTCCCTGCCGGAGGGGTTGCAGGAGCCTCAGTGTCAGGAGGAAGGGAGCCAGGACCTCCACGGCGAACATGGTTTCGACTCCGTCGGGCCCCAGCGTCCGCTCGGGAAGCCGGAGGCCGGCGCAGTGGATGAGCCCGTGAAGCGCGGGATACCGCCTGCCAATTTCCGCCGCCACTTCCTCCACCTCCTTGCGGGCAGCCAGGTCGGCGGACAGCACCTCGGGTTGGGCGCGTCCGGCCGTGGCCAGGGCGGCTCGGGCTCGTCGAACCTGGGCTTCCTCCCGGACCACTGCCACAACCTGGCCACCGGCCCGCAGGAGAGCCTGCGCCGACGCCCGTCCCAGGCCCGAAGCGGCACCGGTGACCACGAACGTCTTCCCCCGCACCCGGGCGGGAGTGGCCGGGCGTTCCAGCATGATCCGTGTGGCACGCTTCATCCGCAGCTCCCAGGCACTGAGGGTAGGGGGGGAGGACTTTCCGATGAGCTACCCACGCGCCCTTGCCAACGATCCGCCCTCCGCGTCACCGCTCTGTGATGGTCGCCGAATCCTCGCCCCCACCGGCTTCTCTGTCTTTCGGCTCACTCGCACCGGCGTTCTGCGCCGTGCCCATTGCCGGATGGCCGTCAGATCCCCAGACTAAAAGGTTCAACCCTGGATGAAGATCCTGTCTCCGACAGGGTGCTGATGCGCCACCGGCAGGCCGATTCAGTGATCCGGGAGATGTTTCTGGCGATCCCGATCCATCCCCGGTGATGGCGGGGGGACCACTGACCACCTCATGAGTGTGCCGATGCGAATCCTCGTTGTGGACGACGATCCAATTGCGCTGGAGCCGCTGGTGGAACGCCTCCGCCAGTGGGACCACGACGTGGTGTCCTTCGGCAGTGGGGAGGAAGCGTGGCAGGATCTGCAGGACGGCCTTCCTCCCAGCATCGTGATTCTGGACTGGATGCTTCCGGGAATGTCGGGGCTGGATGTCTGCCGCAAGCTCCGGGGAGTGGCCGATAGCCCCTACGTGTACGTGATCATCGTCACCGGGAAAAGTGATCGGAGCGACCTGCTGGAGGGCTTCGAGGCCGGAGCCGACGACTTTCTGACCAAACCCTTTGACTGGGAGGAGCTTCGGGCCCGGCTCCGGGCCGGAGAGCGGATCGTGGACCTTCAGAACGAGCTAATCGACGCTCGTGAAGCGCTCCGGAGCCAGGCCATGCAGGATCCCCTCACCAAGGTACTGAACCACGGCGCCATCCTGGATGCACTCTCCCAGGAGATCGATCGGGCTCACCGGGAGGAACACCCGCTGGCGGTGGTCCTGGCGGACCTGGACAGCTTCAAGGCGGTCAACGACGACTTCGGCCATGTGGCAGGCGACCGGGTCCTGATCGAGGTGTCTCGTCGGATGCGGAACTGTCTACGCTCCTATGACTCCATCGGACGATACGGGGGGGAGGAGTTTCTGTTCGTCCTCCCGAACATCGGGCAGGACCAGGCCGCCAAGATGGCGGAGCGGGTCCGCCTGGCCATCTGTCGAGAGCCCTTCCGGGTCGAAGGCGAGGAGATCTCGGTCACCCTGAGCCAGGGTGTCATGGTCTGGGAGCAGCCGCGACCCATCGAAGTCGATCGCCTCATCAGGGCCGCGGACGAGGCGCTCTACGGGGTCAAGCGAGGCGGGCGCAACGCAGTGCGGATCATCCGGTTCGAGGCCGACGAGACGGACGAGGACGAGCTCCAGGTGGTGCATCGAGGGGACTGACGTTTGCGCGCTCTGCCGGCGACGCCTCGTCAGGCCTTCTGGAAGAGAACCACGTTCCGGTGGGGGAATTCGGGGCTCCATCCGTACTCTCGAGCGATCCATTCTATGGTGCGACGTCGGTAGAAGCACACGTGGGTCGGGTCCCGTGCGTAGTGCCACTCCTCCAGCGCCACTCCTTCGTCCAGACGCTCAGTCATGAGCCCCAGCCACCCGCCTGAGCGCAGGATACGATCGAACCGCTGGAACTCCCGGGAGGGCCGGAAGAAGTGCTCGGCGGTCTCGCTGCAGGTGATGAAGTCGTAGCGTTCCCGGAGTACAGCGGTTTCGGGCGCGTAGAAGGGGTCGTAGATCGTCGTTGGGAAGCCTCGCTCCTGGAGCATGACCGACAGCGTCGGCCCCGGCCCCGATCCGTAGTCCAGCCCCCGGGCGCCAGGGGGGAGTCGCTCCACGAGGGGGTTGGCCAGGCGTGCGAGGAACGCCCGGTATCCAGAGTCCGCCGGGTCGTTTTCATGGGTGTCGTAACGGGCCCGTTCCTGGGCGGCTGTGGGGCGGTCCTCCGGATGCATGAAGACCAGTCCGCAGGCAATGCAGTCCAGATATCGGCGGCCGTGGGCCGGGACGAGCGGAGCGGAGCAGGGAGAGTCGCAGAGCGGGCACCCGAGGGGCGCTGGTGCAGGCATGACGGGAGGGGCTCGGGGGGCACGGCTCCGAAGGGTGCGGGCCGGCGTCCTTTGCGCCGCGACCCGCGTCCCATGCATATTAATGAAGACTCCCTGAAAACTGCAGGCCGAGGACACCCGCCGGGTACGTCCGGACGAAAGGGAACCTTCAGGGGTAGAACCTGGAGGTCGGGACGTTGATCCGTATGGCCGGCGTCCGCAGCTTCTCACACCACCGGAGCGAGTTGATGAAAGCCATGGCCGGAGCTGCCGTTTTCGCCGTCGGGCTCGCGCTCTGGTCTATCCCGGTGGTGGCGGGGCAGCTCCCGAGCCACTTGCCGGCGCCCTCGCCCGGGGTGGTCCCCGGTGCTGCTACCGGCCTCCACGCTGACACGCTCAGTTCGCCGTATTCACCGGTGGAGTGGGCGGTGGCCCTCCCCTCGGAGCGGGGGGTCCAGGACCTGGCGGCTATGCGGACGTACCGTCCGGGTTACCCCTTCTGGCAACACGTCTTCGACATCCCGGATGGATCCGTGGCCTTTGGCAGTGCGGTGGACGGCCGGCTCCTGGCCACGTTCCCCGCCCGTGGCGATTGGGTCAGGGAGGTGCGGTGGGAGGATCCCACTCTTCCGAACGTGATCCAGGGACGGCGGCTGCCCCCGGGACTGACCCAGCGCCGGGAGGAGGTGGCCGAGCTCCTGGAGCCTGTGGCCGGGCCGGTGATCCACAACGCCACCCGGGGACGATTCCTCCTGCCGAATGCCCGCAGGTATGGCGGGTTCGTGGAGGAATGGGGTCGCATCTACGAGCGGTTCGGAGTACCCGCTGAAATCGGTCTTGCTCAGGCCATCATCGAATCGGGGCTGAACGGCCGGGTCCGCTCCGAGGCCCGGGCCCTGGGACTCTGCCAGTGGCTTCCCAGCAACTGGAACAGCCTGAAGCGCAGGGCGGCCCATGAGATCGAGGGCTACAATCAGACCACCCAGGCCGCCTACTGCGCCGCCTACCTGAGCTTTCTTGCCACCAAGTACGGGAGCTTCGTTCCGGCCCTTTCGGAGCACCACGCCGGTGGGACCAATGTGGGTCGCACGGTGATCAACGGATCCCGTCTCGGCGGCGTGAGTGTTCAGGACCAGTACTTTCTGGGTTCGGAGTTGGCCCGCGGTCTGAGGGACCTCCCCAGTCGGGAGTATCGCCCAGTGGTCCGCACCTACGGGCCCCGCTCCTTTCTCTACGCCGAGATGGTCTTCGGGAACCGGTTCACGGTGCGCCGGATCCGAGACGAGGTGCCGCAGGTGCGTATTCACGCCATGCGTGCTTCCCGCCCGATCCCCCTCAGCGAGGTCACCCGGCGGACCGGGCTTTCAGTGGACGAGGTGCGGCGCTTCAACCCGGCCCTGGTCCGGCAAGTCCCCACCGGTGCCGCCCTGTATCTGCCGGTTCGGGTGGATGAATTCGGTCCGGACATCAGCTTCTGGCATCGGCCTCCACCTCCTGAGTACGCGGAGGTTCTCACCGACTTTCTGAGTCTGGATGGTGACTGGCACCGCTGGGAAGATCCCTCCTTCGCCCCCGTCCTGCGGGAGTTCAGGCAGAGATTCCTGGCCACGGCAAGCGAAGAGGGTGCGGTGATGGCCACGGTCATCGGGTACGCCATGGATGAAATGTATACCAGCCGCCGCCAGGA
>PWLA01000244.1 GCA_003559555.1 Gemmatimonadota bacterium
GCCTCCTGCACCCAGTTGTGCTGCCAGACCAGCGAGGCCGCCGACTGGGCGTTCATCTCGGCGGGCAGGGCCGACTCGGCACCGTCCCGGAAGTCGGGGCGGCTCCCCAGGTGCCAGTCGGTGGAGATGAGGCTCACCCGCCGCTCGTCGCCGGCGTCGAAGTCGTCCAGGTACGCGTCCCCGGAGATGTTGGGCTCGGGAAGTGAGACGGCCATCTCGCCCTCGAAACGCAGCTCGGAGGGATTCCCGGTCCGCTCGCCGGGGAGGCTCTGGAGGAAGGCATCCAGCACGGGCACCTGGTAGGCCAGCTCGGAACGCAGGCCCACCATCCCCATGGCCCCGGGTTCGGCACCGAAACGGGGTCGATTCACCAGCTCCTGTTCCGTCTGGTAGAGCCCCATGAGGTTGATGGCCCCGGCGTCGCCCACCGGCAGCCGGAGGTTGGCCCCGGCCACCGAGGCCGGTGACTCCCGAAACGCGCTCACCTCCTCCCACGAGACCTGCAGGCGGTCCGAGGAGCTTCGGGCCAGGAGCGCCTCGGGCTGCAGCAGGGTGAGGACCCCGGACGCATGGTCCAGGATGTAATCGATCTCCGGGCGAAGGAGGCGATCGCCCAGAAAGATCCGCTCGCTCCCCTCCCGGATCCCGAAGCTGCCCAGCGCGACGCTGGCGGTGACCCCCGCACTCCGGGTCTGGACGTCCATGTTCAACCGATAGAGTCCCGAAGCCTCCCGCTCCAGGGGATCCACCGTCTCGTAGATGCGGGAATTGGCGTCGGCCCCCAGCACCGCCCGACTCCCCTCGGCGTCGAGTCCTTCGGAGGGCACCGGCGGCGGCTCCATGAAGGGTCGAAGGGTGGGCATGACCAGGAAGGTCCCCGGCACGCCTCGCCCGTTGGTGGCGTCGGCGCCGGGCTGGAAGAGAAACTGGCGATCCACCCGGTCCAGGGGGGCGGTCTCGTCCAACCCGAAGAGGCGTAGGAGGGGGATGGGCCGGCCGTCCGGGGTCTCCTTGAAGGTCCGGCCTCCGCTCTCCTCGCCCAACGAGATGTTCACCTCCACTGACGACAGGTCCACCTCGTCGGAGCCCGACACCCGGTAGACCTGCTTCATCTCCCGGTCCCACGTGGGGCGGCCCGGCTGGTGCTGCGGTCGGGTCGAGCGGACCAGCTCCAGGGTGGGGACCTGCCCCAGATTCGCTGCCGCCTCGGGATTGTAGTCCCCGATGGTGTCACCCTGGGCCGTGATGTAGGTCACCGCCAGCGCCTCGTCGGGACGCATGGGGCTGCGGAGCATGATCCAGAGCCCCGAGGGATGTAGGTAGTAGTCCACCCCGGGGCGCAGGTGGCGGAACCACCCCGACTCCCGAACCTGCACCCCGTTCTCCTCGGCCACTGCGTCAGCCTGGATGAAGCCCTCCACCTGTTGCCGGAGGATGGGATCCCGCTCCATCCGGTAGAGCTGGATGGGTTCGGGGCCCGGAGCCAGCGAGGCGGGCGCATCGCCGGGGCGCAGGGCCAGCACGTCCAGGTGCGGGGCTCCCATGAAGGCGTTCGGATCGGAGAGGAAGAAGAACTGGCCCTTCACGTACCCGGCGTCGTCCACCACTAGGGTGTCCTGGTCGACGATTCCCACCTCCCCACCTACACCACCCAGGCGGAACTCCCGGGACCGGCGAGCGCCCTGCTGCTGGGCGAAGACGGCCTGGAGCTCCACCGCCCCCACGCCTCCCTGGGCCAGGATCCCGAAGTTGCCCGCCGGGATCCCCCGGGTCAGAAAGCGGGTCTCCTCCAGGGCGAAGGTGACGTCGCCCACCTCCACCCGCTGCAGGAGCTCGCCCTCGTGGCCCTGGTAGGAGGCCTGGAACCGGTTGGCGCCGGCGAACTCCCGGGTCTGGTCGTAGTCCACGTCCAGGAACACCCGATCGGCGATGGAGCCGGCGGCCTCGACGCCCATGAGAATGTCCGGCTGGAGCTGGGGAATCAGGCCCGGATTGCAGGTGACCTGGAAGCCGGCGTCACAGGGCCGGAACTGCGTCCAGTCGCCACCGAACTGGCCCCGGGTCCGGATCCGCAGGGCCAGGTCGCCATCGTCGGCCAGCAGCCGCCGGGCTCGACTCTCCACGGTGTCGGCCACCACCGGGGTATCGGCTACCGCCTGCCGCGGGCCCGGATCCAGCGTGTCCTGCAGGAACGTGGGGAGAACCACCGGACGCACCTCCCCCTCTGCCTGGACGGCGGCCGTCATGACCAGCAGGGCGAGGGTCTCGAGAAGCATCAATCGGTGTCCGGAGGCGTCGGCAGGCGACGGGGGGATCGCTCCCCCTGCATGAGGGTAGGAGTCCGGCTGTGGGGCCATCCCCGGTCCCGGCCCCGAGTCCGGATGTGGACTCGCTGCGACATCATAACCCTGCCGCCCATCCGCGATGAGGATTCTGACCCGTTACGTGATCCGGTCCCATGTGGGGCCCTTCCTGTTCTCCTTCACGGCGGTGACCGGTCTCCTCTTTCTGAACGCCGTGGCCCAGCGGATGGAGGACCTGGTGGGCAAGGGGCTGGAGCTCTCGGTGATCCTGGAGTTCATGTACCTCTCCCTGCCCCACATCGTTGCGCTGACCTTTCCCATGTCGATCCTGGTGGCGGTGCTTTACGCCTTTTCCGACATGACGGGGCACAACGAGGTCATGGCGCTGGCTGCCGGGGGCGTGCACCCGGCCCGCCTGCTGGTGCCTGTGCTGGGCGTAGGTGCGGTTCTCACCGCGGGGATGCTCTACTTCAACGATCGGGTCCTCCCGGAGTCGAATCACCGTTTAAGTTCCCTGATCAGTGACCTCGGAAGCAAGAGCCCCACCTTCGAGCTTCGAGAAGAAGTGATCAACGAGGTCCACACCGCCGACAACACCCGCTACTTCCTGCGGGCCCGGGCCATCGACCAGGCCACCAATCGACTCACCGAAGTAACGATCTACGATCTCACCCGCAGCGGCGAAACCCGGACCATCGTCGCCGACCGGGGCGAGATGGCCTTCACCCCGGATCGCCGGGACCTTTACCTGACCCTGGAGGACGGGGTGGCCTACGAGACCGTCGAGGCCCGCCCCGGTGCCTTCCAGCGGCTCTACTTCGACACCCAGATCATTCCCTTTCGAGGCGTCGGCGCCGAAATGGAGCGCCGGGTGGGCGGAGGGTCCCGAAGCAACCGGGAGATGCCCATCGCCATGCTCCGGGATCGGGTGAACGAAAACCTGCAGGACGTCCACAACGTGGCCGACGACATGAAGGCCGCGTCCATGGACGCCCTGGACGAGGCCCTGCGAGTGGGCCGCGAGGACGACGAGCGGGTGCCGGGGGACGACCCCCTGGGCGTCATGACCGATCCGGTGGTGGAGCACCTCATGAGCGACATGCGGGTGACCTTCCACCGGTGGCGAACCCAGTACCTGAACGTGTACCAGTACCAGGTGGAAATCTACAAGAAGCACGCCATCGCCTTCGCCTGCTTCATCTTCGTGCTCCTGGGGGTTCCCATGGCCATCCGCTATCCCCAGGGCGGGGTGGGAATGGTCATCGCCCTCTCCCTGGGGATCTTCCTCCTCTACTGGATCGGCCTCATCGTGGGCGAGCGATTCGCCGACCGGGGACAGCTCCACCCCTGGATCGCCATGTGGGCGCCCAACATCATCTTTTTCATCCCCGGGGTCTTTCTGGTCTCGCGGATGGGTCGAGAGATGGCCACCTCCCGGGGGAGCCACTGGGATGAGATCCGCTATCGGCTCGGGACCTTTCTGGGACGGGCCGGGGGTCGGAAGCCCACCGAGTCCGGTGTGATGGCCGAGGAACCGGCTCGATGAAGATTCTGGACCGGCTGGTGACCTTCACCTTCCTGAAGCTCTTTGCGGTCTTCGTGGTGGGTGCCCCCCTCCTCTTCATCCTGGTGGACGCCACCGACAACCTGGATCGCTACCTGGACCGGGGCCTCACCCTGGCCGAGGTGGGAGTGGGCTACGTGTACCTCTTCCCACGATTCTTCCTCTGGGCGTTTCCGGTAGCCGCGCTCCTGGCCTCGGTCTTCACCATCTACCCCATGACCACCCACCGGGAGATCATGGCGGCCAAGGCCGGCGGGATATCCTTCTACCGACTCATCCTCCCCATGGTGGTGGCGGGATTCTTTCTCACCGGCGCCGGGGTGGCGCTCTCCCAGGTCGTGCCCCGGAGCAACCAGGCGGCGGCGGAGGCGCTGGGCGAACGGGAGCGTCGCCAGGAATGGCGGGCCAACTTCGTCTACATCACCGATGCCGGAGAATCGCTTTCGGCTCGCCGCCTCACGACTGCCGACGGCAGGATGCAGGGCGTCACCCTCCAGCAGATCTCCCGGAACGCCGACGATCCCACCCGGCACATCCTGGCCAACCAGGCGGTCTGGAACGAGGAGGATGAGGGCTGGACCTTCCACGACGGCTGGGTCCGTGAGGTGTATCCCGACGGGCGCGAGCACGCGTCCCGGTTCGACGAGTATGCTGCCGAGACCCTTTCGGAGGCGCCCACCGACCTCCTGGATACGGTCCGCGACGAGGACGAGATGACGTATGCGGAGCTGGGGACGCTGGCCGATCGGATCCTGCGCTCCGGGGGAGACCCGAACCGGGTTCTGACCAAACGCGAACAACAGTTCGCCATCCCCATGGCCACCTTCATCATCATTCTCTTCGGCGCACCCCTGGCCACCTCCAGCCGACGGGGGGGAACGGCGTATGGAATCGGGGTCTCGCTGGCCACCACCATCCTGTACATGATGCTCTTCCGGGTCTCCGGAGCCATGGGGTACGCCGGCACCCTTCCGGCGGTGGCTGCCGCCTGGCTCCCCAACGCCTTCTTCCTGGTGGGCGCCATCGTGCTTCTGATCCGGGTCCGCACGTAGCCGTCTGATCACAGGGCCGGAAGTCCGCCGAAGAAGCCCGGAGAGCAGCCTATCCGGGGGCAGCCTTCTCCGCCAGGGTGTCCACGAAGCCGGGCAGCAGCGCGCCTCGAGCCACTTCCTGGACCGGACCCCGCAGCGTCACCTCCAGATCGGCAGACACCTCCACCTGGAGGGTCCCGCCCGCCATGAGCACCTCGATGGGGCCGGGGTCGAGCCGACCCTGGTGGACAGCGGCCACCGCCGCTGCGCACGAGCTCGTTCCCGAGGCGGTGGTGGGCCCCACCCCCCGTTCCCAGATGGCGATCTCCACCCGTCCCGACCCTTGCACCTGGGCCAACTGCACGTTCGTGCCCCGGGCGAAGGTTGGATGGGTGCAGAGGAAGGGGCCCACAGCGTGCAGCATGGACTCGGAGAGGTCGTCGCTGAAGACCACGGCGTGGGGGTTCCCCACCGAGACCGGCTGGAACGCCACCGGCCCCCGCTCGGGATGGTACAGGGTGAAGGGGCCTGCGTCTCCGCTCTCCGCATCGAATCCCACCGCCTCCGCTGACGTTCGCGCTCGACCCATCTCCACCGAGATGTCGAAGTGCCCTCCAGGAGCCGCAGTGTGCACCTGCATTCGGATGAGGCTCCCGCCGCTCCGCACCTGGAAGGGCCCCTGGCCCACCCGCCCGGTCCGACGAAGGTAGGCGGCCAGCACCCGAAGTCCGTTTCCGCTTCGCTCGAACTCCGAGCCGTCGGGATTGAACATGCGGAGAAGGAAGGGCTCGTCCGGATCCGGATCCGGGTCCGGGTCCATGAGGACCACGATGCCGTCGGAGCCCAACCCGGTGAGCCGGTGACACACGGCCTGGATGGCCCGCGCGCTCAACGGCCAGGCGGAGTCCTCATCTCCGTCGGCAGCCTCGAAGACCAGGTAGTCGTTGCCCAGTCCGTGGGCCCTGTAGAACCCGGGGCCCGCCATGGGTACTCCGTGGCCCCTCGCCTCGCCTCGCTGCCCGCCATCAGGCAAGTGTCCCGCTGCCTGTGCGTCCACCTGAACCTCCCTTCAGGGTGAATGGCTGCTGCTCCTCGATCTCTTCCGGCACCAGCAGTCTGATCGGCCCCTGTGCGCCTGGCTCGACGCCCGGCTCTGAAACCAGGCCGCGCCGATCCTCGTAGGGCCGAATGAAGTGATCGCCGACCTACGGACAACAAAATGGCAAAGAGCCGTGGCGGAAACCCCCATCGGGCCGGGAGCCGCCATCAGGCAGGGAGATCCAATACACATGAACCGATCCACCACCTCCGAGACGACGTCCAACGCCGGGTCCCCTGCAGGACCCCGAGCTGCTCTCATCCGACGCGCCGCACCCCTGCTGGCCTTCGGGCTTCTCCTGGGCACGGGGTTGGCGCTCTGGACCGCAACCCCGGCGGCCGGAGCGGTGTCCCTGGTCCAGACCCAGGAGCAGCCGGACACCCTGGCGGCGCCCCCCGGGAGTGCGCCATCCCTCGAAGCGGTTCGCATCCAGGGGCGTCCCCCTGTCCTCCACGGCGACCTCTCGGATCCGGCGTGGGAAGCTGCACCCGTGGCCACTGACTTCGTGCAGGCGATGCCTCACGAGGGCGAGCCTGCCAGTGAGCGCACCGAGGCCCGGGTCCTCTACGACGACGATGCCCTCTACGTAGGCATCCGGGCCTACGATCGATCGCCCGACTCCATCGCCGCACCCCTGGCCCGCCGGGGACAGACGCAGAACTCGGACATGCTCCACGTGATCGTGGACTCGCACCTGGATCGGCGCACGGCCTTTCACTTTGGCGTGAATCCGGTGGGGGTCAAGCTGGACCTGTACCGCTACGACGACTACATGGAAGACTCGAACTGGGAGGCGGTCTGGGACGTGGCCACCCAGATCGACTCGTTGGGCTGGACTGCGGAGTTCAGGATCCCCCTCTCCCAGCTCCGCTATTCCAGCGCCCCGGTTCAGACCTGGGGGATCAACTTCGCCCGAGACATCGCCCGGGTGCCCGAACTCTCCACCTGGGCGCCCCTTCGGGTGACCGACCAGGCCATCGTATCCCGCTCCGGCATCCTCCACGGCATCCGCGACCTGGACGCCGGGAGCCGCATCGAGATCCTCCCCTATTCCGCAGGCGAGCTGGCCCGGACTCCCGGCGACGCCTCCGATCCGTTCTGGAGCGCCACCGATGGCTCGGCCCGGATCGGCGCCGACCTGCGCATGGGGGTCACCAGCGACCTGACCCTGGACTTGACGGTAAACCCCGACTTCGGACAGGTGGAAGCGGATCCGGCACAGGTGAACCTCACGGCCTTCGAGACCTTCTTCCCCGAGCAGCGGCCCTTCTTTCAGGAAGGTTCCTCGATCTTCAACTTCGGGATCGGGCTCGGCGACGGCGACGGGGGACACCCCCGGCTCTTCTACTCGCGACGCATCGGCCGCGCGCCCCAGGGATCCGCTCCCTCCGGCGCCGACTGGGTGGACGCACCCTCCCGGACCCGAATCCTCTCGGCCGGAAAGCTCTCGGGCCGGACCTCGGAGGGCTGGTCCGTAGGGGTCCTCAGCGCCCTCACCGATTCGGAGGAGGCCCGGGCCGTGATGGACGGCGAACGGATGAGCATCGAAGTCGAGCCCATGACCAACTACTCGGTGGCCCGGCTTCAGCGGGATTTCCGGGACGGAGAGAGCTCAATCGGAGGGATCGCCACCGCCACCCTCCGGGACCGATCCGGGGCCGAGGACCTGAGGCTGCACCAGTCGGCCTACACCGGCGGCCTGGACTTCCGCCATCGCTTTCGGGAAGGAACCATGGAGGTGAAGGGGTTCCTCCTGGGATCCCGGGTGCAGGGCTCGGAAGAAGCCATTCTGCGAACCCAGCGTTCCCCGGCCCGATCCTACGAGCGCCCCGATGCCGACCACGTGGAGCTGGATCCCGACGCCACCAGCCTCACGGGGCTGTCCGGCGCCGTGGAGCTCTGGAAGGTGGGGGGCGGGCCCTGGCGCTTCGCCTCGCTCACCCACGTCCGGTCTCCCGGCTTCGAGGTGAACGACCTGGGCTTCATGCAGAACGCCGACTACGTGCAGCAGGCGGTGTGGGTCGGATACATGAACACCGATCCCGGTGACCACTTCCGTCGGTGGGGACTGAACACCAACCTCTTCTCCGACTGGAGTCTGGGAGGAGAGCACCGGGGGCTGAACGCGAATCTGAATGGCCACGCCAACACCCTGGGCAACCGGAATCTGAACGCCGGGGTGAACTGGAGCGGCTCGGGACTCAGCACGGCGCTGCTGCGGGGCGGTCCGGCCTTCCGGACCGAACAGAGCGTCAACGGATGGGCCTCAGCGAGCACGGACAGCCGCCAGGATCTCCAGTTCAGCATGAATGTGAACGGGAACGTGCGTCCAGAGAGCGATTCCTGGCGGATGGGCATCTCCCCGAGCCTCCGCTGGCGACCCTCCACCCGGAGCTCGGTGCGGATCGGGCCGTCCTTCTCCCACCAGGTGGAAGACCGCCAGTGGGTGGATCGCGTGCCGGTGGAAGGGGGCCCGGAGTACATCTTCGGTCGCATGGAGCAGTCCACCCTGGGGATGAATTTGAGGGCCGAGATGGCCGTCACCCCCACCCTCTCGGTACAGCTCTACGCCCAGCCCTTCGTGAGTTCCGGTGAGTTCACCGAGTTTCGTCGGGTCGTGGACCCCAGGGCAGACCGGTACGAGGATCGGTTCGAGGGCGTGGACGCGGAGTTCCGGAACGGTCGCTACCGGGCCGACCTCACCGGCGACGGTCAGGAAGAATCCTTCCGGAGCCCCCACTTCAGCAGCATGCAGTTCCGCTCCAACGCCGTGCTGCGCTGGGAGTATCGACCCGGCTCCACCCTCTACCTGGTCTGGTCCCAGACCCGGAACCAGTTCGATCCCAATGGGGAGTTCCAGGTGGGCCGACGGATGGACGACCTCTTCTCCACCCCGTCCGAAAACGTCCTCATGCTCAAGATGAGCTACTGGCTGAATCCATGACGGCCTGTTCGGAGGGGGGCCGGCCCGCTGCATCCGGCCGCCCCCCCTTCCTTCACTCCGGACTCATCGCCCTCCTACCATGGCGGCGATCTCGTCGGCGTCGGTTGGAAGGGCGCGGGTCAGGACCTCGGCACCGTCCGAGGTGACCAGGACATCGTCTTCGATCCGGACCCCGATCCCCTCGTAGGGGTGATCCGGTTCAGCCGCCCCTTCCCCATCCTCAACCGACGCCGGAACGAAGTAGAGGCCCGGTTCCACGGTGAGGACCATCCCGGGCTCCAGCCGCCGGTGCTCGCCGTCCCGGATGTAGTCGCCTGGATCGTGGGTGTCGAGCCCGAGCCAGTGCGACGTGCGGTGCGGAAAGTACGTTCGGTGGGCCTTGCGCTGGATGAGCTCGTCCACCGAGCCCGACAGAACCCCGAGCTCCATGAGCCCCTCGGTGAGCACCCTCACCGCCGCGTCGTGTGCATCCTGAATGGTGACCCCGGGACGAATCTGCTCCACCGCTGCGATCCGGGCCGCCTCCACCACCTCGTAAACCGCACGCTGAGGCGGTGAGAATGTCCCGCCGGCCGGAAAGGTCCGGGTAATGTCTCCGGCGTACATGCGGACCTCGGCCCCGGCGTCCAGGAGGACGAGATCGTCGGGGCCGAGCTCGTGGGAGTTGGCCACGTAATGGAGGGTGCAGGCGTTGGCTCCGGAACCCACGATGGTTGCAAAGGCCGGGCCCTGGGCGCCCTCGCGCCGGAAGGCGGCCTCCAGTTCGGCCTGGAGCTGCCACTCGCCCCGGCCCGGAGCGGTAGCTGCCAGGGCGGCACGAAACCCCTCCACGGTGACTCGTACCGCCTCCCGGAGCGCGGCGATCTCCTCCGGCCCCTTTCGCAGACGGAGCTCGTCCAGGATCTCGCCCGGATCCACCACACTTCTGGGCCCGCGGCCCTTCCGGCTTCCCCGGCTCCTGGCCTCCTCCAGCGCCTGGACCACCAACCCCTCCACCTGGCGATGCCGCCCCAGGCGGAAGTGGACGCGGCGGGCGTGGCTCAGCAGGCCGGGGAGGCGGCTTCCCATCTCGTCTATGGGATGGGCCGCATCGACGGAAAAGCGCTCCCGCGCCCGATCCGGTCCCAGCCGGGAGCCGCTCCACTGCTCGGCGGTGGAATCCCGGGGCCGCACGAAGAGGACGGCCCGTTCTTCCTCGGCGAATCCCCTCAGGACGAGGAGGGATTCCGGCTCACTGAACCCGGTGAGGTAGAAGAGCTCGGAGTCGGGCCGATACGGAAGCTGGGAATCCCGGGACCGATAGAGGATCGGGGCCGCCGGCAGAACCATGGCCCCGTCTCCCAGCTCTTCCAGCACACGCTCCCGGCGATTCCGAAACACCTCCGCGGGGATTCCCTTGAAGTTGGCGCTCTGGTCTTGCAACGGGCTCTCCTCCCCCTGGAGTTCGTCTACCGGGAACCTGCCGACGGGCGATCCGTAAGCTACGGGGACGCGGGTGGCCTCGACAACACGCCGCCGAAACCCTACTTTCGCCCCTCCTCCAAGTCTTTCCATCTTTGCCGGCCTGCGCGCACGGAAGTGCAGCGGCCGACCGGGGGCGGTGACGCCCTCCCTGCAAGAGGCACCTTGGTTCTACCTGTTCTGATTGCGGTTTTCGCCCTGGTCGGGGGAGCCGAAGCGGCTTCCGCCGACGACGGTCCCGCCTCCGCTGACCTCGTGGGGATGACGGTCCCGGTCTGGGAGTTGCGGGCGTCTGCCTCGGCGGGACACCCCGCCGGAGACACGATCCGGGGAGATACGACTCAGGGAGAAACGATCCGGGGGGACACCATCATCCGGGGCGACACCATCGTGCGGGCTGACACGGTGGTCCGAGGCGACACCCTGGTCTCCGATACCGTGACGATCCCTGACCCGGAGGTGGAGACCCTGCCCGCACCTGGCATGCCGGGCGACACCATCGACCTGATTCCCGTCGACGAGTTGGTGGTGGACATCCTTCGGGCCCCCATGCAGATGCACGAGGCGCCCTTCGCCATCTCCCGCATCGGCAACGAGATCTGGACCACCGGGAGGTCGCAGAGCTCCATCGAGGAGGCGCTCCAGGGTCTCCCGGGCGTGCAGATCCACAACCGCTTCAACGACGCCGTGGGCGAGCGGATCTCCATCAGGGGGTACGGAGCCCGCTCCCAGTTCGGGGTACGGGGGGTCAAGATCCTGGTGGACGGGATCCCCGCCACCCTCCCCGATGGACAGTCCACCCTGGATCATCTGGACCTGGGTTCGCTGGGACAGGTGGAAGCGCTTCGGGGACCCGGGTCGGCTCTGTACGGCAATGCCGCCGGAGGCGTGCTCACCTTCGAGACCCGCCCCCCCGCCCAGGCCCCACTGCGCCAGGAATTCCGGGTCATCGAGGGGGATCACGACTACCGCAGGCGACAGAGCACCACGAGCGGCCAGTTGGGGGAGGTGGGCTACCTCCTGAACCTGGCCCGATACGAGTTCGGTGGATTTCGCGCCAACCCCATGGGCGGGCCCGGGGAAACCTACGGTGGCGCGATCCGCGACCACCTGAACGCCCAGCTGTCGGCTCCCCTCCTGGACGGACGCATCCGGTTCATTGCCAACGCCATGGAGCTGGGTGCCGAGAATCCCGGGGCCCTGACTCGACAGGATCTGGCCTACGGGGACCGTCGTGCGCTCCCCTTCAACGTGCGGCAGAAGGCCGGGAAGGAAGCCCATCAGCGTCAGGGGAGCGTGACCTGGGAAGGGCCTCTCGGCAACCGGGAGCTCCACCTCATGGGCTACGGCATTCGCCGGGACATCACCGAACCGGCGCCGGCGGACTGGGTGGAGCTGGCTCGGTGGGCCGGAGGCTTCCGGGCCGCGCTCCGCAGCGAGTTCGTGGGCGAGGAGGGACGCCTGTGGTGGTCCCTGGGCATGGATGCGGACTTTCAGCGAGACCACCGCCTCACCTACGAAAACCTGGAGGGCGTTCGAGGGCTCAGGACCATTGACCAGAGGGAGCGAGTCTCCTCCGGAGCCGTCTTCATTCAGGCCATGCTTCCCATCAACACCATGCTGGATGTCCTCACCGGTCTGCGCTATGACCGGATCGGTTTTTCCGCCCGAGATCGCTTTCCCGGCGAGCCCGTTACGGAGGCCGATACCGGTGCTCGAACGCTGGACTCGGCGTCTCCCTCCTTCGGGTTCCACGCCGGGTTCCACGAGGCGCTGGGGATGTACGTGAACCTCACCACTGCCTTCGAGACCCCCACGGCCAACGAGCTCTCCACCCGTCCTGACGGAGGACGGGGCTTCAACCCGGAACTGGAACCACAGGTGGGCATCACCACCGAGGTGGGAGGCCGGGGCGTGCTGGGCTCGACGCTGGCCTGGGAGGCCGTCTTCTTCCACACCACCCTGCACAACGAGCTGATCCCCTTCGAACTGGCCGACACTCCGGGGCGCCGCTATTTCGAGAACTCGGGACGCTCACAGCGCGAGGGCTGGGAGCTGAGCCTCCAGTTCGCCCCTGACCCGCTGATCAGCGCCCGGATGGTCCTCTCCATCAACAACGCTCATTTCCGGGTCTTCGAAGACGAGGATCGGGACTATTCCGGCAACCGCGTTCCGGGACTTGCGCCCCGGCGAGCCGAGGGGATTCTTCGATTGGGGCCCGGCCGATGGTTTGCCGAACTGAGGGGCGAGGCCACCGCAGCCATTCCGGGCGACAACGCCAACACCCCTCAGGCCCAGTCCCCACCTTATCGGCTCCTGGACTTCCGGGCCGGTGCCAACGAGGTCAACATCCTGGGCGTTCGGCTGAGCCCCTTCTTCGGGATCACCAACCTCTTTGACACCGAGTACAACACCTCGGTGGTGGCCAACGCCCTGGCCGGCAGGCACTTCGAGCCAGGTCCGGGGCGAAGCTTCTACATGGGGTCAAGCGTGGCCCTCCAGCTCCAACCGTAGGGGCGCCGAGGGGGCACCCGGCCCCGGGGACCTCACACACTCCCGCGTACCACCGCACCCTCGTACTTCAGACACGCTCCTTGACGGGAAAATCCAGGCAGGTTTCCTTTCAGGCGCCACAGGGGTGCTGGGGCACTGCTCCGGCTGAGATCACACCCTCAGGGGATTGGGCCATTCGGTTCGGGCGGCGCACGACGCCCCAGACCCACGCGACGACAGGGCCCTCCCCGCGACCTGACCCGGGTAATGCCGGCGCAGGGAGTCGGCCGGACCCCGGTACCCTTCCCATTTCACGCCTCGTCCGCTCTGCGGTCGGGGCAGCAGCGCCGCACTGCGGCAGGGAAGGGGTTTTCATGTCGTTCATCGCCGAGCAGGACCACCGCTTTGCCCCGCTCTGGGAGCAGATCCGGGAACATCGCTTCCTGGCCCGGACCCGGGACGGGACCATCCCGGACGAGACCTTCGCCATCTGGCTCCGGCAGGACTATCTCTTCGTCGAGGCCGCCATCCCGTTCATCGCGGCGCTCATCCCCCGGGCCCCCACCGAGCACTGGAGCGCGTTGTCCGGAGTGGTGGCGGCGCTGGAGAAGGAGTTGAAGCTCTTCGAAGAGCGGGCCGCCCACGTGGGGGTCGACCTCCGGGGTGCCCCGCCCGCCTTCACCTGCCACGCGTACATCCAATTTCTGCTGGCCACCGCCCACACCCGGAGCTACGCCGAGGGCTACACGGTCCTCTACGCTGCGGAACGGGCCTACCACGAGTCCTGGCTGGTGGTTCGCGAGGGAATCGATCCCGAGTCACCCTGGATGCCCTTCGTGGAGAACTGGGCGGGAGAGGAGTTCGCGGGCTATGTCAGCTACCTGGGCGGTGAACTGGAGAAGCTGGCCCAGGCGGCGGGATCAGCCGAGCGGGCCCGCATGACGGATCTCTACCGGCTGACCCTCCTCTACGAGATCGCCTTCTGGGAGATGGCGGTGACCGCCGAGGGGTGGCCGGGAGTAGCCGACGACATGGCCAGTGGCCCCATGGGGCCCGCCTGGAATCCGGACGTGGAGGCCGCCCCGGAACGCGCCTGGTCGCACATGGCGGAAAACGCCGGTGAAGTGACCGACGACGCCGACGAGAACCCCGACACACATCCACAGGAGCGCTGAGATGGCTTTCACCGACGAACTGTACCGCGCTGCCAAGCCCATCTGGGACGCCCAGCTGGAGCATCCATTCGTCGAGGGGATCGGCGACGGATCGCTGGACCCGGACGTCTTCCAGCGGTGGGTCGTGCAGGACTACGGGTACCTGAAGGAGTTCTCCCGGATCTTCGCCTGGGCGGTGGCCAAGGCCCAGCGCCTGGAGAGCATGGGATGGTACGCCCAGGTCCTGAACCTGACGTTGAACACCGAGATGGAGCTGCATCGCTCCTACGCCGCCCGATTCGGCGTGAGCGCCCAGGAGCTGGAGGAGGCCGAGATGTGGCCCACCACCCGGGCGTATACCGACTTCCTGGTGCGCACGGCGGCTGACGGTGACATGGCAGACCTGCTGGCGGCGCTGCTTCCGTGCGCCTGGGGCTACATCCATATCGGGAAGGCCCTGGCCCAAGCAGCCCCTCCCGACGACCAGCGCTACCGGGACTGGATCGACCAGTACGCCTCTGAGGAGTTCGCCGAAGCCGGTGCCTGGCTCCGAAGCGAGCTGGACCGGGAGGCCGAGGGCGCCACCCCGGAAAAGCGGGAACGGCTCGAGCACCTCTTCCTCCTCTCGTCGCGGTACGAGCTCCGCTTCTGGGACATGTGCTGGGAGGGCGAGAGCTGGTAGCGGAAGGCCGACCTCGCCGCTCTCCCCTCAGTCCCCTTCCCCGTCGGCGAATCCGGAGGCGCTCCCGATGGAGACGAACTCCCGGAGTGGACGCCGCCGCCGGGGCCGCTGCTCCCGTTCCGCCAGCTTGTCGGACAGGCTGTCCGGGGAGGCCGGATGGGCGATGGCGATCATGGTCCCGGGTTCCATTCCGTCCGGAAGGAGTCGTCGGGCCGCCTCTGCGTCGAAGCCCGCCATCTGATGGGCCACGAGGCCCAGGTCATAGGCCTGGAGCACCAGGTTCTCCTCTGCGGCTCCCAGGTCCCGGAAGGCCATCCGATTGGTGTCGCCGCTCCGTGAGCTTTCCGGCAGGTAGGCGGAAAGGATCAGGACCGGGGCCTGCCGGGCCCAGGCATTGCCCTCCATCAGGAGGGTCTGGAGACGTTCCCGGAAGTCCGCCTCCTCGTGGGTCCCCACCACGAAGCGCCAGGGCTGCTCGTTGTAGGACGAGGGCGCCCATCGGGCCGCCTCCAGGAGCGAAAGGAGCGCGCCGCGGGAGACCGGACGCCCAGCCATGGCCCGGGGACTCCACCGCTTGCCGATGAGCGGATGGATGGGATGATCGGCCGGCGCCGGTCGACCGGCATCCTTTCGGTCCCTTGGTGAAGCGTCTGCCGTCACCTGGGTTCTTCGGGGCTCTGTCTTGTCTGTGTCGGTGATCATCGGGGTTCCTTCTCTGAAAGTCATTGTATGGGATCGATGCGCCGGCGGAGCGGCGCATGTCGTTCATCTGCGGTGAGCCGACGTGGGAGATCCTGATGCGTCGCCCACACATAAATATGACATATCATTGGTTGTCGCGTCAACCGTTATGGGCGGGCCAGCTCGATGGCAGGGTGACGACCCCTGAAGGGCCTCCTGGGCCCCCTCGGTTCTGTCCCAGGGAAATGTTGGTGGGGGGAGGCGAGGGGGTGTCGGGGGGGATGCGAGGGGGGACGTGGGGGGGACGTGAGGGGCGAGGTGAAGGGGGAAGTTCGCCGGGGTGGTCGGCGGTCCGGCGGCGCCCGTCGCTGAGATCCGCTCTCGGTGCGGTCCGTCCGTTGCTGCGGCCCGTCCGTTGCTGCCGTGCGCCCGTCGGTGCGATCCGCTCCCGGCCAGATCCGCTCCCGGTCAGGGCTCGTCTCCGGGCGGCGGCCGCTCGACGCAATAGTCCACATCCCGGCGCACCATGAGGGCGTTGACCACGGGCCGCTCGCCCCCGGGGTCCGAAGGGCGACTCACGGTCTGTCCCCGCACCACCATCACCGACGAACCCCCGCCGTCCAGATTGAGCGCCTGGTGGGCGCCCAGTGATTGGAGGAAGCGGGCGAGTTCGGGAAGGGTCATCCCCTCCGACACGTTCTTCCGGCGTCCGTCCACCACGATCAGCCAGAGACGCATGGCCGTGGGGTCCACACCCACGGCGGTGCGGGGGTCCCGCTGGAGGGCGAATCCCGGCCGATCGATCTGCTCCAGGTCCCCCACCCATTGCCCGTCCCGGAGGAGGGCCGGAAAGCCTGCCACCAGCTCCAGCTTGCCTTCGGCCGAGCCGGGCAACACGCTCCACGAGCCGACCTGGAGGGAGTCTCCGGCCCACGCCACCTCGCCGATCCACGGATCGACTCCGGGACGCCACGCAAAGACTGGATGGCTGGCGCGCCCCCGGACCTCACCCCCGCTGGCCTCCATTCCCAGCGGGAGATCTTCCGGCGTGTAGAAGTCTCCGTTGATGGCCACCACCACTTCGGGGCCGGCCCTGCGCGCCAGTTCGGACACCGGCACGCGACCCCGGTCGCCGGCGCTTCCCTCCACGTGAAAGCCCAGGTCGCATCGATCCAGGTCCACCTCCACCAGGTGCACCGTCCAGGGCTGGCTGCCACTCCTGATCTCCCGGTAGACCACCCCCGGCTCCAGTCGGAAGAGGCGGATGCGGTCCGGCTCCAGGAACTCCACCGCCGCCTCCGGGAGGTCGGGGTTCAGGACCGGAGGTCGATCCGGCGGCTCGCACCCGGCGGTCAGCCCGGCCGTCACCAGGAGGCTCAGGAGCGCCAGGCCCCACCACCGGGTCGGGGCCCGTCCCCTTCCCCCCGGTATGGACGAGGCGGGGCCCCGTGTTACTTTGCAGGATCCACACCCTGTGTCCGGTGACGATCCGGGGCGCGGGTGCCGCGTTCCACTCCCCTCAACCAATCCCTGCCCATGGCACCCACGCGGACCACGAGGCGCCTCAGGCCCCGGATGTCCCATGTGGCCGTGACGATGGTCCTCGCGGGAGCTCTCCTGCTGGTGTCGGCCCCGGAGGGCCTTTTCACTCAGACGCTTCAGGCCCAGACACCGGATCGCGGTGAGATTCGGCTGGGGCTCACCTTCGGGGGAACGGGGCTGGTCGGGTTCGTCACCGAGTACCGTCGGGGCCACTGGTCCGGGGAGCTGATTCTGGGCACGATCTCGTTCCGGGAGATTGCCGTGGCGGCGGCGGGGAAGCACTACTTTTCCGAAGGTACCTTCCAGCCCGTGGTTGGCCTCGGGCTCTGGAGCCTCACCGCCTGGACCGAAGACGGCAGCGGTTCCATCCTCATTCTGCGAGCACCGATGGCCGTGGAGTGGAATGTGAGCGGAGGCCACAGTACGGGCATCGAGGTCTCCCTCAATCGGGCCCTCATGGTGAATCGGCTGGACCCCGAGGACGACACTCCGGCCAACCGAACCATCGTGCCCATTCCCGGGGCGTACTACCGATTCGGCTGGTCCCCCTGACGGGAGACCGCTCCACACGCCACACCGCCCCGGCCCGCTCATCCCCGCCAATCCTCGGGCCGGTCCCATTCCTGCTCCCAGAATCGATCCTCGGCCTCGCGGATCTCCTCCTCGTCCAGCGGGTCGGCTTCCTCCTCCTCGGGCCACGTGTCGCTCTCGGCCAGGATCTCCCGCAGGACCGGGTCGTCGGTCATCGGATCGTGTGAGTCGAGCCGGCGTCGCACCCGGCTGCGTGCCAGGATGGCGCCCAGAATCACCACCACCGCCATGAGAAAGAATACACTACTCAACATGGGCTCCTGGCCTCCTGGGTATTCCACGAGACTCGCGCCTTCACGGCGTCCCCGAGTGCGGAAAGCCCCCACCGGGGCCAGGCGTGCCAGGAGATGTCGTGAAGCCTCATCGATTCGTCCGGCAGGTCAGGGGAGATATAGAGATGCGATTGGAATGGGCGCTTGCCGACTGGACTGCCAAGACACTCGTGGGACGCGCCTCAGTCCAGGGGGCTCATCCCAACGTACTTGAGACCGCTGCCCGTGTTGAAGAGTACCACCTCGTCGTCGGCGCGGATCACTCCCTCTTCCAGGAGCACCGGCACCGCCGCCGCCACCGCACCACCCTCCGGAGCCGCGAAGACCCCGGTGGTCTCGCCGATGCGGGACACCCACCGGGCCATCTGGTGATCGGCCACCGCCACCGCCGCACCTCCCGACGCCCTGAGGGCATCGAGGATCAGAAAGTCGCCCACGGCGGAGGGCACCCGCAGTCCCGAGGCATAGGTCGTTGCTCCTTCGTAATACTCCGCTGACCCCGCTCCGGATTCGAAGGCCCGGACGATGGGTGCGCAGCCCCGGGCCTGCACCGCCATCATTCTCGGACGTTCCGAGCCGATCCAGCCCATCGCCTCCATCTCGTCGAAGGCTTTCCACATCCCGATGAGGCCGGTCCCACCTCCGGTGGGATAGACGATCACGTCGGGGAGGCGTCGCCCCAGCTGCTCGAAGATCTCATACCCCATGGTCTTCTTCCCTTCGACCCGGTATGGCTCCTTGAGCGTGGAGAGATCCCACCATCCAAACTCCCGGACGCCTTCCTTTACCGCCTTACCGCAGTCGGTGATGAGTCCGTCCAGAAGGTGCAGGTGCGCACCCATGGCCCGGATCTCCTCCAGAATGGGTTGCGGGGTGTCCGCCGGCACCACCACGTGGACCGCCATGTCGGCGGCTGCACCATACGCGGCGGCGGCCCCCCCGGCGTTCCCGGCCGAGGGAAGGGCCAGCACATCAGCCCCCAGCTCCAGGGCCCGGGACACCGCCAACGCCATCCCCCGGGCCTTGAAGGTACCGGTGGGATTCTGGGATTCGTCCTTGACCCAGCACCGGGCCACTCCAAGCTCGCCTGCCAGCCGAGGCGCATCCAACAGCGGGGTCCAACCCTCTCCCAGCGTGATGCGGTGGGCGGGATCGCGCACCGGAAGCACTTCGGCGTACCGCCAGAGGTCCGCCCGCCGACCGACGAGGTCGTCGGGGGTGAAGGCACCGGCCAGCGACTCCAGGTCGTAGCGGGCGAAGAGGGGCTTGCCTGCCGGAGACAGGCCCTGAAGAGTTTCCGACTCCAGGCGCTCCCCGGTCTCCGTGCACTCCAGGTGCGTCGCGCCCCTCAAGGGGGAAGAAGATTCGCTCATGCTGGCTGTGCCTCCGGAGGGCTGGGGTTCTCGTTTTCGGCTGGGGTCGGACGTGTCCCTTTTCGGCTACGGTCGGACGCTTTCGGGTCCGGCTGGGGTCGGAAGTGCCCCTTTCCGGCTACGGTCGGATGTTCTCGTTTCCGGCTCGGGTCGGAGGTAGCCATTCCCGGCCCGGCTCGGGAGCCGGCGGAGACCGGGCGCCGGCCGGGCACCAACAGGCGCCGGGTGCACGTCAAACGGGTGCACGTCAAAGAGAACCCTGCGGACCCCGGGTCTCAAGACCGGCTTCCAGGGGTGCGGATGGATCCACCACCCCTCCCCCTCCGGTTCGCACCCCCACCTGGCCATGTCATGGGCCGCTCACCGAGGTCGGCTCCGGGGCGAAGGGCGCCCTCCCATTTCCGGCGGACGGCCCAGCATCCAAAGCCCGATGGCCAGCATGATCAGCGCCAACGGCAGGAGTACCAGGGGGGGAGCCTCCTCGGTTCCCCGGGCGAGCTCCCGGGTAAGCGGATGGGCCACCATGGCCAGGATGGCGGCATTGTTCAGAAAGTGAAGGAGCATGGCCAGGGGGAGCGATCCACTGCAAACCACCACCCAGGCCAGAACCATTCCCAGCCACGCCGTTGGCAGGATCCGGAAACCGGTCTGAGGCGCCAGGTGGAAGACACCGAAGATGAGCCCGGTTACCGCTACAGCCCCCAGGACCGGCAGCCCCCGACGCATCCCCGAGAGCAGCGCGCCCCGAAAGAGGACCTCCTCGGCGATGGCCGGGATCACGGCCACCATGAAGAGGAGCCAGAAGAAGCGCTGGGGCGACTCGGCGGTGAGCATCTCGGTCATGGCCTCCAGGAACTCCACCGGGACCGGAACCACCAGGCTCTGGAGCCAGGCCAGAAACCAGGCGATCTGTGTCCCGGCGGCCAGAAGCACCACGCCCCCCAGCGCCTGCCACCGATCCGGCCACTGCCAGGCGAAGGTGAGACGGATGTCGTATCCGCCCCAGAACACGAAGAGGATGGGCGGTCCCGCCAGAAAGAGGAGCTGAGCCAGGACCAGGCCGGGCTCCCCCAGGAGGAGTTGGAGGGGGATCCCGCCCAGGAGGTAGAGGACCGCCACAACCAGCACGAGCCCCAGCACGGCTCCGGCACCCGGAACCTTGCCCTGGACCGGACCCTCAGCCGGCCACCCCGCGACGCCCGACTCCGGCCCCTGCCCCGGGGACCCGGTTGGCCTGGGGTGCCTTCGCCCCCGATCTCCATCGTCGCCACGGCCCTCCGGCTCCGGGCCGGACCTTCCCGACGCTGACCCCATCGTCCTCCTCGCTGATTCTTCTGAGCGTCCGATCCCGACAGCCACCACCGACCTGAACAGCCGTTGAGAACGAGTCGGCTGAAACCCTAACCGGGTCCTCCTCTCCGAACAACGTTGATGTCTTGCCGGGCCCCACCCCTGTCTGCCATGCAACCTTCCGCGGGCCCGAAGCATCTCAAGGGTAGCAGAAGACTGCTGGAGGCCCTCTCGACGCCCGACCCGGGGAGGGCCCACGTGACCCGAAGCCCGAGTCGCAACCGCAAATGACCGAAGCGGAGCTCATCGAGGAAACCTGCCGGGGATCACCGAAGGCTGCACGCACGCTGTACGAACGGCATGCGCCCCGGGTCTACGCCGTGGTCCGGCGAATCGCCGGTGACGACGACCTGGCGCAGGACTTTGCCCAGGAAGCCTGGATCCGGGTGTTCCGAGCCCTTCCCGACTTCCGCGGCGATGCCCGATTCTCCACCTGGGTCCACCGGATCGCCGTGCACTCGGCCCTGCAGGCCCTGCGGACCGCCGAGCGCCGGGAGACGCGCCGAGCCCCCCTTCCCCGATCGCTTCCATGCACTGACAGGATGGGTGACGTGCTCTTGCAGGATCGTCTGGAGGCGGCTCTGGACCGGGTCCCGCCCGGGATGCGCAAGGTCCTCATCCTTCACGACGTGGAGGGTTACACCCACGAAGAAGTCGGTGAAATGCTGGGAATCAACCCGGGGACGTCCAAGTCGCAGCTCTCGAAGGCCCGCGCTCGAATGCGGGAGTTGCTGCGGCACCTGGACGCCGCCGATCAAGATACAGGAGCTGAAGCATGAAGCATCTGAACCTGGAGTCTCTGGCCCACCTGGTGGAGCGTGACCCCACTCCGGACGAGGCGGACCATCTGGCGAGCTGCACCCGGTGTCAGGAGGAACTGGACGCCCTTTGCCGCCAGACCGAAAGCCTCTCCCTCCTCCCCAGCCTCCGCCCTCCCAGCTCCGGCTGGGACGAGCTGGAGGCACGACTGCGCGCCGAGGGCCTCCTCCAGGAGGACGGCAGAGCCCAGCCGGCGGGGAGATCCAGGGGACGGGGCACCTCCCGATCCCCACAGCGGTCCGGACGTTACGGTCTCTGGCACCAGCTCGCTGCAGGGGTCGCCATCCTCCTGGTGGGAATGGGGTTGGGCATGGGGCTGCCGGGCGCGGGCGAGTCGTCACCAACCTCCTCCGTAGCACAGATCCCCACCGGCACCTCGGAGGACGCCGACCCACTTCTCGCCCTCCTGGACCCGACCACCGAGTCGCCAGAGTTGACCCTGGAGGAAGTCGGCCACCTGGTGGAGCTCACCGGAGCATGGCATCGAACGGCGCTGACCCGCTACCGGGAGCGGCTGGATGAGGCGGAAGGGGGCACTCCCCAGGATCCCATCTCCCGGTACGCGGCACTGGAGGCACTCATGGCCGCCGGGCGGGTGGCGGTCCGGGAGGCTCCGGCAGACCCCTTCCTGAACGGGCTTCTCCTGAACATGCAGGCGGAGCGGGACGCTACCCTCCGGGGGCTTCAGGCTCAGTCGGCAGGGCACAACTGGTACTGACTTCCTTCAGGGAACGGATGATGAGACGCACGCTGACGGTTCTGGTCCTCCTGGGTGCACTTCCGGTGCTGGCCGGGGAGATCCCGGCCCCTCCCGCCGTCGATGGGCCGGAGCCCGGGGATGGGAATGCGGGAATCCGCGCCACTGCTTCGGGATGGGTCCAAGCCACAGGGATCCTTCATGCCCAGGAACGGGTCCGGGTTCCGACCTCGAGCCAGACTCTGCCCCCTGTGCCCGGCCCCCGGGGCTGGCTCGGACTCGAGCTGGCGGCCGTTGGCGTCGGGGAGCCGGTCTTCAGGGTGAACCGGGTGGCCTCCGATGGACCTGCCAAAGCCGCGGGGATCCGGGCAGGAGACCGGATCACCGGGATCGACGGGGCCGAGGCCACCCCGGAACGCATGGCCCGGATGGTAGCTCACCTGGCTCCGGGACGACCGGTCCGCCTGGCGGTGCTGCGGGAGGGCCAGGTCCGGGAGATCGTCCTGGAGGCCGCCCCGAGACCGGACACGCTCCGCGACTCCGGTGACCTGGACTGGGAGACTCTGGATTCGGTCCGCCATCGGATGGACGTGGTCCTGGACTCGGCGGGATTCGGCCTTCGCCAGGCCCGGCTTGCCCCCCTGATCTGGACCCGACCTGGCACCCGCGAACCGGGTGCCGGTGCTCTGGACACCCTCCAGACCGGCCGAGTCCACGTGATCCTGAGACAGGACCGGGAAGGGGGCCAGGAAGTGTCCTCGATGGAGAGGACCTTCTCCGGCATCTCACTCCGGAGTGCAGGGGGGCTGACGACGCTGGGCGACGATGCCTTGGCTGGAGATCGGAGGGTCCTGGCCGCAGGAATGCGGGTGGTGGGTGGCGCCGAACTGAGCCCGCTGAACCCCCAGCTCGCCGGGTACTTCGGGGTTGAGGACGGGCTCCTTGTCCTCCAGGTCCTGGAGGGGACTCCGGCCCACGAGGCGGGGCTGGAGGCCGGAGACGTGATCCGCAGGGTGAACCACGAGCCGGTCCTGGAGGTGGCCCACATGCGGACGCTGGTGGCCCGGGCTCGAGGGGTCGAGGTCATCCCCCTCGAGGTGGTTCGGGACGGGCGTCAACTCACCCTGGAGTTCCCCCGGGAGTAACGCCCCCGACCCGCCCCGGACCTATTCGTAGCGCAGGGCCACGATGGGATCCAGCTTGGCCGCGCGCTGGGCCGGCCAGATCCCGAAGAAGAGCCCGATTCCGGCCGAGAAGAGGAGAGCGATGAGCACCGCTTCCACCGACACGGCGGTATCCCACCCCGCAAAGGACCTGAGGAGCTCGGCGCCTCCCCAACCGGCAAGGACCCCCAGAATACCTCCCAGCACGCAGAGGACCAGCGATTCCACCATGAACTGGAAGAGGATGTTCAGCCGGGTGGCCCCCAGCGCCTTCCGCACCCCGATCTCCCGGGTTCGCTCGGTGACGCTCACCAGCATGATGTTCATGATCCCGATGCCCCCCACCAGGAGGGACACGCCGGCGATCCCCGCCAACAGGAAGGTGAACGTGCGATTCGTTTCCTGAAACGACTCCAGCAGGTCGGTGGAGTTGCGGATCTGGAAGTCGGCGGCCGTCCCCGGAGGCAACCGGTGCTCCCGGCGAAGGATCCGGTCGATCTCGTTGAAGGCCACGTCCATCCCGGCTGGACCGGCCTCGACCCTGGCGAGGATCGAGCGAAGGCGGTCCCGACCTCCAAACACCCGGTACTGAGCGGTGCTCACGGGGATGTAGACCACGTCGTCGGGGTTGGTCCACCCCATCTGTCCCTTCTCCCGAAGAACGCCCTTCACCTCGAAGCTTTCACCCCGGATCCGGATGGTCCGACCCACCAGGAGAGCAGCCGGCGTTTCAAGACGATCGGGAATATCGGCACCCAGTACGGCAACCCGACGGCGGCCCTGAACCTCGCCTTCGGTGAAGGGCTCCCCGTAGGCCATCTCCATGTTGTAGATGCCGAAGTAGGTGGGCCAGGTGCCCAGGACCTCCACATTCGTGTTCCAGCGGAGATGCGACACCTGTGAGCGCTGGGTGATCTCCGGCGCCACCGTGATGATGTTGCCGGCTTCGGCCCGGAGGGCTTCAGCGTCGGAGGTATAGAGGCGATTGTCGCCCATCACCACCCCACCCGCACCCCGGGCCTGGCCGGGGCGGATGGTCAGGACGTCCGTGCCCATGTTCTGGATCTGCTCCTCCACCTGCTGCTGGGCACCCTCGCCCAGGGCCACCATGGTGATCACCGCTCCGACCCCGATGATGATCCCCAGAGTGGTGAGGAAGGCCCGCAGGACGTTGGCCTTGATGGCCCCCACGGCAACGACGAAGATCTCCTTGATGAGCATACGTGTGGGCCCTGGGCGTCAGAAGGGGAAGCCGCCGCCCATCCGCGAGCGCATGCGCTGGGACTGGGCATCGCGTTGGGCCTGAAGCTGAGCACCGCCGAGAAGCGCCACCTGCTCGCCCTCCTCCACACCGATGAGAATCTCCGAGTTGCTCCAGTCGCTCACCCCGATGAGGACGGCCCTGGGCCGCACGACGCCTTCGACGTCAACCACGAACACGACGCCGGGACGGCCGTTGGCGGCATCCGGACGTTGCTGTCCCCGCTGCAGTCCCGGCATCCCGCCACCGCCGGCTCCGCGGGCCTGGGCCATCTGACGCAGAGCGCCCTCCCGGTCGCCACCGCCCCGGGCCATGGCCTCCCGGACCCGCTCCCGGGCCTCTTCGTCCATCTGGCCCCGTTCACCTGGCGCCGGGCCGGCCCGCTCCTCCACCGCTTCGCCGCGCTGAGCCATGAGCTCACGGGTCAGTTCCTGGTAGATGGAGCGGTCGAAGTCGATGCGGTCTTCGGGGACACCCAGCACCGCCGCCGCAGCGGTGATCTCCTGGAAATCCACGATGGCGGTATTGGGGAGGGTCAGGACGGCGGGCCGCTCGGCCAGCAGCACGGTGACCTCGGCGCTCATCCCCGGCTTCAGCCGGCCATCCTCGTTCTCGAGGTGGACGATGACCGGAAACATGACCACGCTGGACTCGACCACGGCCTGGGGCTCCACCTTCTCCACCTTCCCCTGAAAGCTCCGATCCGGGAAGGCATCCACCGTCACCGAGGCGGGCATGCCCTCCTCGATCCGACCCACGTCGGTCTCATCCACCAGAGTGCGGACCTGCATCACGTTCAGGTTCGCGATGGTCATGAGGGTCGTGCCTCCGGACACGTCACCGGAAGCGGAGGCGATGACCTCGCCGTCCTCCACGGTCTTCTCCAGAATCGTCCCATGCATCCGGGAGCGGATCGTCACGTCCTCTACCCGGAGGCGAGCGATCTCCATGTTCTGCTCGGCGCGGACCAGGGAAGCCCGGGCGTTGGCGAACTCCAGGTTCCGGGACTCGAACTCCTGCTCGGTGATGACCTCGGCCTGGAAGAGGTTGCGGGAACGCTCGAGCTGCGCCTCGGCGATGGCGAACTGCTCCTGAGCCACTCGCATGTCGGCTTCGGCCTGACGGAAGTCGTTCTGGACATCCCGGGGGTCGATGCGGGCCAGGAGCGTCCCGGGCTCCACACGGTCGCCCACGTCCACGGCCACTTCCAACACCTCGCCGGAGGCTCGTGACTTGACCTCCACCTTCCGGAGGGGTTCGAGCGACCCCGTGGCTTCAGCGGTGATCTCCAGATCCTGTCGCTGAACCTCGGCCAGGGCCAGGGCAGGCGCCTCTTCGGCCTGCCCCTGCCCGCAACCCGCAATGACCGTGGCGAGTGCGAGGCCCGCCAATGTCGCACGCAGTGCGGTGGAACGGCCTGTCGGGCTGCGCTTGCGGCTCTCGTCCGGCCGGCAGCCACGAACACCCTGGTTCGTCAAGAGATACGTCATCGTCGTCAATTCCTCAGTTGGATTGGGACGCTGCAGTCGCCTTGTCAGCATCCGCCGGGTCGCTGGCCCCTCGGGAATAGGAGGTCCGGCGCACTGCGTTCAGAAAGTCCTTCTCGATCTCGCCGTCTCGCAGGTGGACCTGCCGCTTCGCGTACTCGGCGATCTCGGTCTCGTGAGTGACCAGCACGATGGTCTGTCCCTGGTCGTTCAGCTTCACGAAGACGTCCATGATCTCCTCGCCGGTGTGGGAGTCCAGGTTTCCCGTGGGCTCGTCGGCCAGGAGCAGCGCCGGGTTGTTGACCAGCGCCCGTGCCACCGCCACCCGCTGGCGCTGACCTCCGGAGAGCTCCGGCGGCTTGTGATCCATCCGGTCCCCCAGGCCCACGGTGGTCAACATCGCCCGGGCCCGCTCTCGCCGATCCGAGCTGGAGGTGCCGGCGTAGATGAGGGGCAGCTCCACGTTGTGGAGCGCGGAGGCCCTGGGGAGGAGGTTGAAGGTCTGGAAGACGAAGCCGATATCCCGGTTCCGGATGCCGGCCAGCTGGGCCTCGCTAAGCTGACTCACATTCTGGCCATTCAGCCAATAATCGCCGGCGGTGGGGGTATCCAGGCAGCCGATGAGGTTCATGAAGGTGGACTTTCCCGATCCGGAGGGCCCCATGATGGCCACGAACTCGCCCTCCCGGATGAGGAGGTCCACTCCCCGAAGCGCACGCACCGTCTCGGACCCAAGCGTATAATGCTTCGTCAGGCCCTCGGCCCGGATCACCTCCCTCTGGCCTTTCGGCGCTTCGGATCTGGTGCCCAGACTCCGCTTCTGTGCCGTCTGCTGGGTCATCTGTTTGCCGCCCTCTGGCCCCGAGGGGCCGGGTTTCATCGTGACTGGGTTCTGGCTCGGGCTCCGGCCGATTCCTACGACTACTCCCTGTGGTCCCTCGCACTCAGAAGCGAGTCGTAGAGCGCCTCCTGCTCGTCCGTCAGCAGGGCCTTTATGGACTCGCGGGTCGTCTCCACGATCTCCCAGTAGCGAGGCCGGTAGTCCCGCTGCAGCTCCGACATGCGTTCCTGATAGTACGCCAGGACCGAGTCGACCTGGACCTGCTGGTCGTACGTCAGGTCCACTCGGTCGATGATCCATCCCCCGGAAGTGTTAGATCCCTCGTCGGAGTCTGTGTCCCCATCGTCCACTTCGCCCGCCACAGCCTGCATGCTCTCCAGGGCCTCCGAGAAGGGACGGTCCAGGGCCAGACCCACCGTCACGCCGGCGACGAAGACCAGGATGAGCACGCCGGCGGCGACCAATCTGACACGGAGGGTCTCACTCATACGCTCCTCCAGCGGCGGGGATCTCCTGTCGGTGGATCATTGTGCACTGCTGCTCAGTGGCCATGTGGGGCATGTCAATATCCTTCGACGGCAAAGAGAACGGCGTCCCGGTCGAGCACGTCGTCGGAGGCGAGAAAGTCCGGCAGCCCCTCCTGATCCCCGTCCACTGGGAAAGTCAGCTCGTCGAGCAGCACCGGCGAGTCGTTGATCGGAGCTGGTTCCGGCTGGCTCAGAAAGAGCACGGCGCCCAGCACGGCGGCAGCCACCGTGCCCGGCACGAGGAGGCGGCTCCACGACTCCATCACGTGGGCGAGCGTGACCCGGGCCGCTCGGTCGCGACGCAGCAACTCGGGAAGAGCCTGGGCCATGACTCGCTCCTGGAATCGGCTCCAGTACCAGACATCCTCCCGGCCTGGATCCAGTTCGTCGAGCCCCGGCGGACTCCCGGGAATCCCGCTCTGTTCGATTTCGTCACTCATCCGGTCCGTTCCTTGTCCTCCGCCCACGGCTGGGCGGAAAGCTGTTCACGAAGCTGCTTTCTGGCGTAGTGCAGATGCGACCGGACCGTGCCTGATGGCATGTCCAGCCGCTCGGCGATCTCCCTGTGCTTCCATCCCTCGAGATCGTGTAGCAGGACGATCTCACGCTGCACCTGGCTGAGCACCTCGAGGGCGTCGCGCAGACGGGCCCTGAGGTCGGTCCGCTCCGACACCTTCTCCGGACCGGGCTCACGGCTGGGAATGGTGATGGGGATCGGTTCGCTCGAACGGATCCGCTCCCGCCGCAACAGGTTTCGACTCCGATTTCGCACGATGGTCAGGAACCAACCGGCGAACTTCTCCGGGTTTCGGCACTCCTCGATTCGGGCCAGGGCCGCGATGAAGGCTTCCTGCGCGGCGTCCTCGGCATCCTCGTGGCGCCGAGTGACGGAGAGGGCCACCGCGTAGGCGGCCCGTCGGTATCGGAAAACCAGTTGCCCGAAGGCCGCCGAGTCTCCCTCGGAGGACCGCCGCACCAGCTCCGCATCGCCGAGCGCTGTCAGTTCATCCATTGAGACACCGGACGCCTGAGACCTGTTGAGTATGGACGAGGTGGAACCTCCACCCTTCTCCACTCCGTACGTGTCACACAATCGAAAGTATTCAGAGCCATCCCTGCGAGGCCACCCCGGGAGACGAGGCCCGTCCCTTCGAGGCGATGGAGGATAACCAATGAACGAGCCCATCCACCGGCCGACTCCGATGATACACGGATGCGCTGTGAGAGTGGCCGCCGGACAGGGGGGCGGGTAGAGGCGTGTGGAGAGCCTGGGGAAGGCGCTGGGAGACCCGGAGGAGGGCGCAGACAGTTCTATGTGGGAAGCGGTGGGCCGTTAACGGCAAGCCCGGCCGGGGAGGGTTGGCCCGGACGCTCGGATCCGACCCTCAGACGAGTCCGATCAGGACGCCACCTTCCAACGACCGAACGGAAGGGTCGGGGCGGCAGGGATTCGTTCGCCGTAGACGAACGCCCGTACCCGAGGATGCTGGCTCGAGAGCCGGGAGCCCACTCCGCCGTCGGCGATCACGATCCCGGGGGCATCGCCAGTACCGGCCCGGGCCTTTTGCCCATTGGTGGGAGTCTGGGGAGCACCGGATGGCCCGATCCCGGGGTCCGCCCGCCAGAGGTCCTTGCGAATCTTCATCTTCGGCCTGCCCGTCGTTCAGAGGGAAGAGCGACGCTGGGGTCGCCAAACCACATTCACATTTCATGGTCGATGGCGTCGCCACCGTGCATCCCTGGAGGGCAAGGTGCGTGCCGAATGCGGACACACACATAAACCACTGTGGCACAACATGATAGGCAAACACGTGGAGGCCAGCTCGCCGGCGGTCCGTGTGGAAACGACACGGGTAGGCGTGTCAGATGAACACAGGCTGGGTCTGCCCGGTCCCGAAACCGAGAAGTGGGACGGCGAGCGTCAACGTCCCGGCCTGGGGGGTCTCTTCCCGCTGCTTCCCTGCCGGCCTGCCCGGCCACCGGAGGACCCTCCCTTCCCCGATGGATCCACCTCCCGGAAGGGCCGGGAGCGGCCGAGAAGCTCGGAAAGCTGAACGGGGGACAGTTCTTCCAGAGAGCGGGCCGCCGTCCACGCTTCGCGCCGGATCTCATCTTCCGAATCGGCGGCCCGTCGAAAGAGGACCAGCAGGAGAAGCGCTCCCGAATCCGGTGCCGTTCCGCTGCGGGTTCGTCCCCCGCTGAGCGCAACCCAGCTCTCCCCTTCCACCTCGAACTCGATACTCAGGTCGGGTGCGGCGGAGGGCTCCAGGTCCTCCTCGTCGACTCGCCCGGACACCCCGGGCATGAGATCGCGAACGGGCGTGGGTGCAGAAGGAGTTGGTTTGGGATCTGGATCAGTCATGGCCTGGCGATGGGGTGAGGTGAGGTCCGGAAGGGTTGATGCGAAAAGGACGGCGCCGGCCGAGGGTGCGACCCCGCAATTCATTCGGGCGTTCCCCGGGACGTGTCCGAGTACTGGGATGCGGGCGCGCCGAATGCCATGCGCCTCGCAGCCCCAGCCACATCAGAAGGCCGTTGAAGAAGTAAAGGGTCCGCCGTTGGGAGCGCCAGGGAGCCGGCGGAGAGCCGGCGGGCACCCGCCGAAGACGGGTTGCGGCGGACCTTGTACTTCTTCAACGGCCTCTTGGAGTGTCAGCCGTCCACCTGTCCGGCCAGTGCTCCGCTCTCCCACAGACGGATTCGCCGAAGGCGGGCCTCTCCCGGGACCCGGGGACCGATCCGCTCCCAGAACCATCGGGCCAGGGCCTCGGTGGAAGGCTGCATGTCGCCTTCCCGGACCTCGGGGATGGTTTCATTCAGGTTGCCCCCGTCCAGGGGACCTACGAGAACGGCGAGCACCGCATCCAGCTCCGGGAGGTCCACCACGAAACTGGTTTCGGGGTCCGGCTCGCCTTCCACCGTCACCTCGAGCTGATACTCGTGCTCATGCGGGTGAACCTGATCTCCGAATCGGGCCTCGTTCCAAGCCCTTGACCGGTCCGCACGTCCGTATTGGTGAGTCGCGGTGAAGTTCACGATTCGCATGAGCGATGCTTTTGGCATGGCCGGCAATGGCTCCCGTTCTACACAGTCGATACCGTGGACCCCACGGGGGTTGGAGGTTACTCTTTGCCACGATAACGGTTCCCAGAAACGCCATGGTTCAATGACTCCCTCCCTCGGCTCCTTCTTCGCTCCCGATTCCATTGCCGTCATCGGCGCCAGCCGCCGGCCCGGCACGGTGGGCTACCAGATCGTGGACAACCTGGTCACGCACGGCTTTCAGGGAGCGGTCTACCCGGTGAATCCCAAGGCCCGGTCGGTCCACTCCCTTCCGGCCTGGCGCTCGGTCCGGGACATCCCGGAGCCCGTGGACCTGGCCATCGTGGTGGTACCCAAGGAACTGGTTCTGGATGTCGTGGAGGAGTGTGGGGCGAAGGGCGTGTCGGCGGTGGTGGTGATTTCGGCGGGATTCCGGGAGGTGGGCGAGGAGGGAGCCCTCCGCGAAGCACGGCTCATGGACCGGATCCGGGCCCACGGGATGCGCCTGGTGGGTCCCAACTGCATGGGGGTCCTGAACACCGATCCCGACGTCCAGATGAACGCCACCTTCGCCCCCACGATGCCTCCATCGGGCCCGGTGAGCTTCCTTTCGCAGTCGGGTGCCCTCGGCGTGACGATCCTGGACTACGCCGCAGAATACGGAATCGGAATCCGAAACTTCGTCTCGGTGGGCAACAAACCCGACGTGTCCGGCAACGACCTCTTGGAGTACTGGGAGACGGACCCGGAGACCCGAGTGGTCCTCATGTACCTGGAGACCTTCGGAAACCCTCGGAAGTTCACGCGGATCGCCCGGCGGGTGGCCCGCAAGAAGCCCATCGTAGTAGTGAAGTCCGGCCGTAGCGTCGCCGGCGCCCGGGCGGCATCCTCCCATACCGGCTCCCTGGCCGGCAAGGACGCTGCCGTGGATGCCCTCCTGGCCCAGTGCGGCGTCATGCGGGCAGACACGGTGGAAGAGCTCTTTGATCTGGCCATGGCCTTCGGCACCCTTCCCGTTCCCCGGGGGAATCGAGTGGCCATCGTCACCAACGCAGGCGGCCCCGGCATCATCATCGCCGACGCCTGCGAGTCCGAGGGGCTGGAGGTGGCCCGGTTCTCCCCTGCAACCCTGGCAGAGCTCGAGAGCCTCTTCCCTGAAGAAGCCTCGGTACAGAACCCGGTGGACATGATCGCCACCGCCACGGCGGAAAGCTACCGGACGGCGCTGGCCGTGGTGCTGAAGGACCCCGGCGTAGACGCCGCCATCGCCGCATTCGTGCCTCCCCTCGGGGTTCGGCAGGAGGACGTGGCCCACGCCATTGTTGACGCGGCCCAGCGACATCCCGACACGCCCGTTCTGGCGGTTCTCATGGGCAGGGAGGGCCTCCCCCAGGGTCGCCAGGAACTCCGCTCCGCCGGGGTGCCCGCGTACATCTTCCCCGAGTCTGCCGCCCGGGCCCTGATGGCGCTCTACGCATACGGCCGGTGGTTGGAGCGACCTGTGCAGGCTCCGGCCACCTTCCCCGCCGAAACGGAGACTGTCGCGGCCCTCCTGACGGGCGCCGAGGAGGCGGGCCGGGACCGCCTGTTCGAGGATGAGGCCTACCGGGTTCTGGAGGCCTACGGGATTCCCGTGATACCTCACCGGCTGGTCCGATCGGCCGAGGAAGCGGTGGCCGCCGGGACTGAACTCGGCTTTCCGGTGGTGCTCAAGGTGGTTTCACCCCACATTGTGCACAAGACGGAAGCTGGAGGCGTCCGGCTCGACCTGAAGGACGAGAGTCAGGTCCGGGAAGAGTATGCGCAACTCATGGCCGATGTGACGGCCTACGACCCCGACGCTGAGATCCGGGGCGTCCTGGTGGCCCCCTTCCGAAAGGAGGGGCGGGAGCTCATCCTGGGGATGAGCACCGATCCCTCCTTCGGGCCGGTGATCATGTTCGGGATGGGAGGGATCTACGTGGAGACGTTTCAGGATGTGGCCTTCCGGCTCCCACCTGTCACCGAACAGGAGGCAGGGGAGTTGATCCGATCCATCCGGAGCTTTCCCCTCCTGGAAGGCGTCAGGGGAGAAGCGGGCATCCGAATGGAGGCCGTGGTCGACGCCATCCAGAGACTCTCACAACTGGTGCACGACCACCCCCGAATCCGGGAGCTCGATGTGAACCCGTTCCTGGCCACACCCGAGGGAGCCATGGCCCTGGACGTCCGAATCAAGCTGGTGTCCGACTCCGAGCCGTGACTCAGGTGTCTGGAGTACGGCAGGAACCCGGAACACCGACACGGGCCCCCACATGAGGAGAGAAGCGTGACGGATCATCTCGAGGGAGTGGATCTGGAGCCGAATCCCAAGGACGCCCAGCGGGACCACTATGTGCGTATTCTGGAGTTCTATCAGCACGTTCGTGATCTCCTCCTCCAGTTGCGAGCCGACGTGGACACTCTCTCGACGCCCAGTTCCACCACCACCCGGAGCGACCGTCCCGAGGGCGTGGCCCTCCTGACCCGCCTCACCTCGGCACTGGACGAGGTACTGGAGACCGCCCGAACGGGGGAGGGCCAGATCCACCGCGAGCTCACCCGGATTCTGGAAGATGGCACGGGCAGCGAGGACGACCTCCCACCGGGACTGGCCCGGTTCGTGGCGGACCGGGCGTCATCTCCAGGCTTCGAGTACGACGTGGATCACGATCCCATCCGCGGCCGGGTCCTGCGCTGGACCGAACGGACCGAAGAGGGATGGGTGCGGGGAAGCGGCCTCCTTTACGAAAACCCCCACGCCTGGATCGAGGAGTAGACCCGTGGCAATCTGGGACAAGCTGCCGTTCAGGAAGGCGTCGAAGGGCCCCCGCCGAGTCGAGGATCTCCGCTCCCCCACCTTCACGGCCCTCCTGGTGGCGGGAATCTACGCGGCCCTGGCCGTCGTCTGGATCGTATACGGCCGCCGGCTCCAGTCGTGGGCGGCAGCGACGTTTCCGGAGGTGGCCCCCTGGCTCGCGCCCCTGGAGACCTGGGGCCTGGTGCTCGTCACGGCGCTGGCGCTCTTCGTGGTGCTTCGGCTTCTGCTCCATCGCAGGAACAAGACCGCACGGGCACTCCAGGACGCCCACGATCACCTCTGGAGTCATCTGCGGCACAATCCTCTGGCACTGGTGGAGTGGGACCGGGATTTCCGGGTCAAGACCTGGTCCAAGGCCGCCGAAGAGCTCTTCGGCTGGTCCGCCGAGGACGCTCTGGGGCGCTCGTGGCTGGACTGGGACCTTGTGGCCCCCAACGACCGTCCCTCGCTGGAGATCCTCCTCCAGAACCTTCGCCAGGAGGAGCCCGGGGGCACGCTTGCGGTGCAGCGCAACGTCCGGCGTGACGGAAAGGAGATCTGGTGCGAGTGGAACACCTCGTGGATCCGGGACGCCCGGGGTCGCTTCTCCTCGATCCTCTGCCTGGTCCACGATATCACACGGGACCGGGAGGTCATGGCCGAGATGCAGCGCATGAACCGGGACCTGGAGCTGAAGGTGGCCCGCCGCACCCGGGACCTGGCGGCGACCAATCGGGACCTTCGGGCCTTCACCCACTCCATCTCCAACGACCTGCGGGGCCCGGTGCGTTCCATGATCGGCTTCACCGAGATCCTGAGGGACCGCTACACCGAGGAGCTTCCGCCGGAGGCCCGCAAGCAGCTTGTGTACCTCCTGGCAGCGGGTCGCCAGCTCGATCATCTCATCGAAGACCTCATGGACTACGGGCGCCTCGGCAGCCAGGGGATCACCCTGGAACCCGTCGATCTCCTGGACGTGGCACAGAGCGCGGTCCGGTCGCTGGAGGACGCCTTCCCCGAGGCCGAAGCCGCCATCTCCCTGCCCGGCACCACGGAGACCATCCCCGCTGATCGGGCGCTCTTCCAGGATGTGCTGACCAACCTTCTGGAAAACGCCCTCAAGTACCGACACTCCCGACGTCCTGCTCGGGTAGCGGTGTCCACCCAGCGCAGCAGCGACGAAGTGCAGGTCCGAGTGCGGGACAACGGACCCGGCATCCCGCAGGAGCACCGCGACCGGGTCTTCCGGCTCTTCGAACGACTCCATTCTCAAGAGAGTCATCCGGGGACCGGCATGGGACTGGCCATGGTCAGGAAGGCCATGAACCTCATGGGAGGGCAGGTTACCGCCCACGACCACGACGGGCCGGGCGTCACCTTCCTTCTGCGCTTTCCGGTCTACAGCCCGCTGGTCGGGAGCCCCGGCGAGCCAGTCCGGCGGGACGGGGGTGGGTCGGCCGCAAGGGAGGGTCGTCCAGCGGATGCGCCCCCGGAGGCCACCTCGAGCCCGGCAGCCACGGACGGACCTGGAGGGGGTCCGGCCGCAACGCCCTCATGAGCCGCTTCGGACACCCTCCAGGATTCTGAGGGCGTCGTTTCCGTAGAACATCTTGATCCATCGGGCCTGCTGGGGCGTCACCCGTCGCACCGCCCAGACCAGATGCACGTGATTGGGCTCGGTGGGCGTCGTCCGCAGGGGCATGCGGGCCTCCGCCGGGGTCTGATTGCCCTTTTGGTTGTTACAGGGCGAGCAGGCGGTGACCACGTTTCCCCACGTATTCAGGCCGCCCCGAGAAACCGGGAGAACATGATCGCGGGTCAGAAACTGGCGGCCACGCAGCTCCTTGCGATGCCGCCCGCAGTACTGGCAGGCGTACTCGTCCCGGGCGAACAGGAAGGTGTTGGTCACCTGCCGCCTGAACCGCCGGGGTACATGGATGTAGCGGACCAGACGGATGACGGTAGGACAGGGCAACTCGCTGTGCTCGGACCGGAACCGTTTGGCCTCATCCACCTCGAGGATCTCGGCCTTCCGGTCCAGCACCAGGCGAACCGCCCGTCGTGCGGGAACGAGAGTCAGGGGCTCGAACGACGCATTCAGCGCCAGGCAACCCATGGGCGCACACCTCCACCGGAAAAGCTGGAGTCACCCCCGCCGGCACGGCAGTGCCTGCTGGGGAACCGACCCCGGAACAGGAAGCGATACCCCGTGAATCCCCGGCGGGTTGCGGGCAATCTACAGTTGTCCTCCCCGTCGGTCCAGAGCTGTCAGCGGCCTTGCCACCGAGCTCCCGTCTCGATTCAGAGCAGCGCCACCGGGTCCCGATCCACCACCAGGCGCACGTCACCCGGGGGGAGGGGGGACGCCTCCAGCAGGGCCCGAAGGAGGCGTGTGGTAGGGGCTGGCCTCCCTCCGCGGAGAAAGAAGTGCCAGCGCCACCGCCCGTGCAGTCGCTCGATGGGCGCCGGGGCCGGCCCCACCACCGTGGCCCGTGGGCCAAGCTTCGGGAGACGGCCTCGCACCCAGTCGGCAGCCCCCTCCGCACCCCTGGCCGCCAACTCCGAATCCGGCGAACTCACCACCACGTTGACGAGCCGGGTGAGGGGCGGGTAGGTGGGTGTCTCCCGCTCCGAAAGCTCCCGCCGCGCGAACCCCTCGAAGTCGTGGGAGAGGGCGAACCGAACGGCATAGTGATCCGGCACGGCGGTCTGGATCAGAACCTGGCCGCCCAGCTCACCCCGACCGGCCCGACCCGCGACCTGACTCAGGAGCTGGAAGGTGCGCTCGCTGGCCCGGAAGTCGGGCAGGTGAAGTCCCACGTCGGCGTTCACCACCCCCACCAGCGTCACCCCAGGAAAGTCCAGTCCCTTGGCGATCATCTGGGTCCCCAGCAGGATATCCACCTCGCCCCGGCCCACCCGCCCCAGGATCTCGGCGTGGGACCACTTTCCGGTGGTGGTATCCACATCCATCCGAGCCACCCGGGCACCGGCGAAGGTCTCCACCACCACCCGCTCCACCTGTTCCGTTCCCAGCCCCCGGTACGAGAGATCGGTGTCGCCGCAGCGGGGACATCGATCCGGGACCCCTTCCTCGTGCCGACAGTGGTGGCACAGGAGCCGCTTGCGCCGCCGATGGTAGGTCAGCGATACGGAACAGTGGGGGCACTCCTGGACCTCTCCGCATCCCCTGCACTGGATGAACGAGCTATACCCCCGCCGGTTCAGGAGAAGGATGCTCTGCTCGCCTCGCCCCAGGCGCGCCTGCACCGCCTCCACCAGGGTGGGACTCAGGATCCCGGAGCTCCGGGCCGAGCCTTCCTCTCCGGTGCGGCTCCCTGAAGTCGACCGGGACGACGTCGACTGGCTGGCCGGATCGCGATTCCGTCGCAGGTCCACGACCTCCACCGGCGGCATGGGGCGTCCACCCACCCGCTCCGGCAAGGTGAGGAGGGTGAACTTTCCCCGGGAGGCGTTCCGCCAGCTCTCCAGCGACGGAGTGGCGCTTCCCAGCACGCAGACCGCCCCGGCCATCCGCGCTCGCATGACGGCCACGTCCCGGGCGTGGTAGCGGGGCGCCTCGGACTGCTTGTACGAGGAATCGTGCTCCTCGTCCACCACGATGGCGCCCAGCTCCGGCAGGGGCGCAAACAGGGCCGACCGTGCCCCCACCACGATGGTCTTCTCTCCGCTGCGAATCTGGCGCCACTGGTCGTAGCGTTCGCCGTCCGAGAGCGCTGAATGAAGAACCGCCACCGCATCGCCGAACCAGGAGCGGAAGCGGGACACGGTCTGGGGGGTGAGCGAGATCTCGGGCACCAGCACGATGGCGGAGCGGCCCTCCTCTTCCACCACCTGCCGGAGGAGGTGAATGTAGACCAGCGTCTTCCCCGAACCGGTGACCCCGTGCAGGAGGAAGGGGAGTGGGACACTTCCGCCGCCCCGCGCGGCCAGCATCCGATTCAGGGCCTCGTGCTGTGCCGGGGTCGGCTCCACCGGCGTGGGAGAGATCTGCGGGGTCTGGACGAAGGGATCCCGGAGGACCTCCTCGTCGGCCAGCTCCACCAACTCCTTCTCCTCCAGCCCCCGGATGACCGAGCGGGAGAAGCCGTCCTCCTTCAGCAAAATGGCCAGAGCCCGACTTCCGCCAGAAGCCTCCAGGAGCTCGAAGCACTCCCGCTGACGGGTGGCACGACCGAAGACGTCCTCCCGGGTGATCAGGTCGGGGATCCAATTCACCAGCCGCACCACCTTCCGATGACGCACCGGAGGCTCGGGCGGCGGCTCGGTCCAGTGCTCCAGGAGTCCCTGTCTGCGCAGGCGCCGTATCTCGGGCCAGATGGAGCCCATGTCCAGCGCCCGACGCAGGGGACCCACCCGGGCCGGTCCCGTCCGATGGGCCACGGCGGCCAGCACCTTGCGGGCCCGGGACGGAAGTTCGACGGGGACGAGGGCACCCCCGCTCTCCCGTTCCGCCTCCAGCTGCTCCATCCCCCGGGGGGTGGGTTGGATGAAGTCCCGGGAGCCATCGGAGAGGACCGAGGGCAACATGCTGCGGAGCACGAGCCCCAGGGGGGTCACATAGTATTCGGCGACCCAGCGGGCCAGGCGAAGGAGGTCCGGCGGGACCGACGGCCGATCCTCAAGCACGTCCAGAACCGAGCGGATGCCCCGGACCCCTTCGGGGTCTCCGGGCCCCAGTACCCAGCCCACCCGTTCGCTCCGGCGAAAGGGAACCAGGACCCGGGTTCCGGGCGCCGGCACCTCGCCTTCAATGCGGTAGGTGAAGCTCCGAAAGACCGGGAGCGGAAGGGCCACCTGAACATGAGCGCTCATGGCAAGCGTCCCCCGGAAGGTACGTGCACCCCGGCGGCCCGGACGTGCGACCGGGAAACCCGACCCGAAGACACCATGAGATCAGGTGGTGGGAAAGCGGAGGAGTTCCTCCTGGGGGTCGGGCGTCGTCACCTCGGGGCCGTCGGGTCCCCAGTAGACGTTCACCTCGCTCCGAACTCCGATCTCACCGGTGATGTAGACCCCGGGTTCCACCGAGAAGCCGACGCCGGAAAGCAACCTCCGTTCGTCCCGGGTCTCCAGGTGGTCCAGGTTGGGACCGGATCCGTGCAGCGAACTGTCGATGGAGTGGCCCAGCCGATGGACGGACCATTCGTCCAGGCCTCGCTCCCGGAGGAGGGCTCTGGCCACCTCATCCACCTCCCATCCCAGGACCGGATCTCCGGCCTCCGCTCGCTCCCGGAGCAGACTCAGCGCGGCGTTGCGGGCGTCGCGGACGGCGTTCCAGATCTCCTGCATCCGGGATGTGGGTTCCTGGCCCAGGACACCCATCCAGGTCTGATCCGCCGGGATCCCGCCATCGGGGAAGGCTCCCCAGAGATCGATGAGCACCATCTCCCCCTCGGCCAGGGGCTCACCCTTCCCCACCGGATCATAGTGGGGGTCCGACGCCCGGGAACCGATGGCCACGATGCAGCCCACCTGTTCGGTAAGTCCTCCCTCCGCCAACCGGCCCTCGATCCAGTCCATGAGCTGCCGTTCGCCCAGAGGCTCACCGCGACCCGCGGCAGCCGCCGCCCGGCGAAAGGCCTCCATGGCGGTCTGGCGGACCACGCCGGCAGCCCGCCGATGCAGCTCCAGACCCCGCACGCTCCACCGGGAATGGAAGGCAGTGATCAGGTCGGCGGAAGAGACCACCTGGACCCCCTGCTCCCGGACCATCTCCACCACCCCGGCGGGGACCCGGTCCACGGTGGGTACGGCCGACCCGGGAGAATACTCCATCGCAACCCGCTGGACACCACGGAGGAGACGACCCAACTCCTGGCCCAGCTCCTGCCAGCTGCTGTAGGTGACCCGGTCCCAGCGCCAGTCCCGCCAGGCCGAGGTCTCGATGGAGTGATGCAGGAGCCGAGGCTCTCCGTCGGCCGGAAAGAGAGCAAAGGCCCGCCGCGTGGTCTTGCCCAGGCCCAGGAGCCGATGCGCCAGGGGATTGTGGTCGGCCAGGTCGTAGAGGAGCCATGCGTCGGCACCCACCTCCGCCAGAAGATGCGGAAGCTCGGTCAGCCCTTCCGGGTCCAGGAGCTGCATGGAACCGCTCACGTGTCCCGACCTCCACTCTGGAAGAGGGGAAGATCCTTCACCTCGTCCTCTTCGGAGGCATCTTCAGCGCGATCCTCCGCCGTGCCAGCATCCTCTGCCGTACCAGCATCCTCCTCGCCCCGACGGTCTCCCTCCTCCGGCTCGGGAGGACCGGCCTTCGTCCCCTTGATCATGTCCAGCCCCAGAATTCGTTCACGGGTCAGGAGCCGGTGCACCTCCCGCTCACGGGCCAATACGGTGCGGACCCCCTTCCAGCCCCAGCGCCGCCAGGCCCGTCGGAGAATCCCCAGTTTTTCAGGAAGAGAGAAGAGTTCGGAAAAATCCGGAAAGGGCTTCTTCACCTGGGGCCGGAATGCGGTCTTCTCATCGGACCAGGCCTCGGTGTGAAGACGAACCACCCCGGCTTCCCGGAGATGCCGCTTGAGTTCCACCAGCATGAGCGGTCGAACGCCCAGGTGGCGGGAGAGAAGCGTCCGACGCTCGGCCTCCACCGGTGCCTTCCACACCAGCTGAACCAGCACAATGCGGCCCCCGGGACGGGTCACCCGGACCAGTTCTCGAATCACCTGGGCCGGATGGGCGTTGGCCGTCACTCCCAGCTCGCCCACGGCGATGTCGAAGACGCCGTCCCGGTAGGGGAGGCTGGCCATGGGCCCGTGCTGGAACTGGGCCCGTTCCTGGATCTCAGCTTCCCGGGCGCGACGCTCGGCCCGCTTGATGAGCACCGGGTCCTCGTCCGCACCACACGCCTGCACCCCGAACTCCCGGACGAAGTACTCCACGGTGATACCGGATCCGCATCCGGCAACCAGGATCTCCTCTCCTTCCTTCATGTCGGTGAGAAGGGCAATCTGCCGGTACAGCTCCCGGCCGCCGGGCGGAAAGAGAGATCGGGAGCTGAGCCGGACGAGATCCAGCATCGAGGGCTCGCCGTCCCGGAGCCCCGACGGATCGTCACGATCCGTGGCGGTGCTCTCCGAGTCCGTTCCCCTGTCTGGTGAGTCAACCACTAGAAGGTGGGGTCCTCGGAGAGTTCAAGCTCCCTGAGGGCGTTCCTCAGGCGAGTTTCTTCCTCGGGCGACGGACCATCTTGAACGGGGGCGGCCATCTCCTGGGCCGCAGAGACAGATCCGTCACTCCATCGACGTGCGACGGTCAACACGAGCCCCAGGCCTGCAAGAAGCGCCAGGGGAGGCAGGAGCCAGGCCCAGAGACCGGACCCGCTTCGATCCGGTACCGCCTTCCATTCCTCGCCGTGGTTCTCGAGCATCCAGCCCCGGATCTCACCGGCGGTCCACCCCTGGACGGCCAGGGCATGGATGGAGTCCCGGAGCGCTCGCGACTCCTCTGCCGGACACTGCTCCAGCATGAGGCCGGGGCAGTAGGGCGATAGGAGCTGGCCGATGGCCTTCTCCGCTTCGGGGTGTGGTTCATATGTGCCCTCCACCCCCTCGGGGATCTGCCCGTAGGCCAGGTTGGCCGTGAGTCCCA
>PWLA01000175.1 GCA_003559555.1 Gemmatimonadota bacterium
GAGGACCCCTCTGAGGACCCCTCTGAGGACCCCTCCGTGGGCCCATCCGCCCGTCCGTCCGACCGCCCCTCAGCCCGATGGGAGTCCGGGGTCACCGCCGGTGACTCTCGGCGGTGGTCTGCACATGGTGCCGCCGGAGGACCCGACCGGCCAGCTCACCCTGGAATTCGTACTCGTCGATGGTGAAGACCCCGTTCACCAGCATGTGTCGGAGCCCCACGGCCAGCTGCTCCGGGTCCAGGGCCGTGGACCGGTCCTCGAACTCGTCCAGGGCAAAGACCAGGATGTCGGCCTTGTAGCCTTCCTTCAGGAGCCCGCGGTCCGGGAGCCCGATGATCTGGGCGGGCAGTCCGCTGGAGGATCGGATCCCGTGGGCCAGGCCGACGACCCCTTCGTCCCGAACGTAGTGGGCGATCTTCCGGGCGAAGGCTCCGTAGTGGCGGGGGTGCAGGCCCGGCCCCGAGACGAGCCGGGCGTCCGACGAGGTGGCCGTGTATTCCTGCTGCATGTAGAGCGCCACGTCTTCCGGATGCAGGGAGAAGGGCCGCAGGAAAACCCCGGCCACTTCGTCGTCGAAGCCCCGCAGGACGAACTCCCACACCGTCTCCTCCGGGGTCAGCTCCCAGAGATCCGCCACCTCGGCCACCGTCATCCCCACCAGTTCGGCATCGGGATAGCGGGTCACCAGGAGCCGGTCCGGTCCACCCTTGTAGTCGATCACGTACTCGGTGTCAATCCGGAGGCGCTCCCGCAGGTCGGGATCGTTCAGGGTCCGCCTGAGGTTCTCCCGACGGTTGTCGAAGACGCCGTCCTGGCTATAGACGGGGCTGTCCAATCCGCCGCTGGTGTCCACGTCCTCGTCCACCAGGGCCCAGTAGGGGATCACCACCCCGTTGCCGCCGGAGTGGCCCTCATAGGGGTACTGGTCCAGGTAGACCGGATGGCCCTGACTGCGGGCCTCCTCCACCAGGATGATGTCGTTCAACGCCCGGCCCCAGGACATCCGCCCCTTGGCCTTCACGTGGCTGGCCACCGACGGAATACCGGTCTGCCGGGCGATCTCGATGATCTCCCGGAGGGCGTCCTGGGCATCCATGGACCAGCCGGGGATGACGCTGGGTCCCCCGTGTGCCGTGTACGCCACCTGCAGCGGATTGTCCGCCAGGAGGCTGGGGAGCATGGGCTTGGGCAGACGGCCCGATCCCCGCATATGGGAGAAGTGGAAGCCTCCGTATTCGGCCACCACGTGGGCCAGCTCGATGACCTCGTCCGGGTGGCTGAAGCGCCCCGGTCGGTATTCCAGCCCCGTGCCCAGGCCCCAGGCGCCCTCCTCCATCCCGGCACGGACCAGGTCCCGCATGGCCTGCACCTCGTCCGGGGTGGCATGGCGCTCGTAGTCTTCGCCCATGACCTCGCTGCGGACGGTCTGGTGCCCCACCATGGGGACCATGTTCAGGCCGATCCCCATTGACTCGAAGGCCTCGATCTCGGCGGGAAGGGGGAAACCGCGATTTCGCCCGTCCGGAGCCCCCACCACGGTGGCGATTCCCTGTCGGAGGTGGGCCTCGGCGCGGCGCAGTTCCATGTCGTCCTGGATCATGTACCGATCTGCATGGTTGTGCAGGTCGATGAAGGCCGGGGTGACCAGGAGCCCCGCGGCGTCAATGATCCGGTGGGCGGTAGCATCGCCCAGATTCCGGCTCACCGCAACGATCTCGTCATCCACGATGCCCACGTCGGCCCGAAACTCAGGCCCGCCGGCCCCATCCACGACGGTGCCACCCCGGATGAGGACGTCGAAGTCCTGAGCGCCGATCCCGGCGGGGCCCAGCAGGATCACGGCAAGTGCGACGACAACCCAGGGGGCCGGACCGGCGGGGTGCCAAGGGGACCAGGCCCGGGTCGTGAGCTCGAGCATGCCTGCTTCCTCGTTGTGGGAGTAGTGGCCGCCGGGGTCACGAGACCCCGGACACGACGAAGCCCCACCATAGGACGCCGCCGGACACGGAGCAAGAACGGCACGGGAGCCTCCTCACGGCGGCCGGCGGGAAGCTCGCCATTGACCCCTCGCCTCGTTCCATTATCGTACAGGTGCGATAAAGGAAGCCCCCGCATCACTCCCGTTCTTCAACGGCCTCCTGATCCTGACAGAATTCCGCACCTCCCCGGCGGAGCCGGTGGAACTGCCCAATGGCACCTGAGACCTCCACGACACCCAGAGACACCTCCACAACCCCCACCCCTCCCGATCCAACCGGTCCGGAGACCGGCAGCGGCTCGGGGCAGGGGATGGGATTCTTTGAACGGTACCTGAGCGTCTGGGTCGCTCTCTGCATCGTAGCCGGGGTGGCCATCGGCCAGTTGATCCCGGCGGTGCCCGAAGTCCTCGGCGGAATGACGGTGGCCCAGGTGAACCTTCCTGTGGCCCTGCTCATCTGGGCCATGATCTTTCCCATGATGCTCCAGATCGACTTTGCCAGCATCCTGGGCGTTCGGCGCCAACCCAAGGGCCTGACCGTGACCCTGGTGACGAACTGGCTGATCAAGCCCTTCACCATGGTTTTCTTTGCCTGGCTCTTTCTGCAGGTCCTGTTCGCGCCCCTCATCGAGGCCGGACTGGCGCAGGAGTACGTGGCGGGGGCCATCCTGCTGGGAGCGGCCCCCTGCACCGCCATGGTCTTTGTGTGGAGTCACCTGACCCGGGGGGACCCGGCATACACGCTGGTGCAGGTGGCGGTGAACGATCTGATCATGCTCTTCGCCTTCGCCCCCATCGTGGCCATCCTCCTGGGGGTCTCCGACATCTTCGTGCCCTGGGACACTCTCCTCCTCTCGGTGGTCCTCTACATCGTGATTCCCCTGGCCGCGGGGTACCTGACCCGTATCTATCTGATCAAGCGGAAGGGGGTGGTCTGGTTCGACACCGTCTTCCTGAAGCGCCTGGGGCCGGTCACGATTCTGGGCCTCCTGGCCACCCTGGTCCTCCTCTTTTCCTTCCAGGGTGAGGTGATCCTGAACAACCCTCTTCACATCGCCCTGATCGCGGTGCCCCTGATCATCCAGACCTTCTTCATCTTCGCCGTCGCCTACGGCTGGGCCTACGCCTGGCGAATCCCCCACGAGGTGGCGGCCCCGGCCGGGCTCATCGGCGCCAGCAACTTCTTCGAGTTGGCGGTGGCCACGGCCATCGTCCTCTTCGGGGTCACATCAGGCGCCGCCCTCGCCACCGTTGTGGGTGTTCTGGTGGAGGTGCCGGTGATGCTGGCTCTGGTCCGGTTTGCCAACAGCTCCCGGGAGCGGTTCGCCCTCCGGTCGGCCGGAGCCTGATCTCCATGTCCGATGCCCTGAATGAGCAGGTCCAGGTTTCATCCGATGCTCGAACATACGTCCAGGAGAGAGGGGGCGCGTTGATGCTCCGATCCACCCTGAAGCACGGATGCTGCGGTGGGCGAGTGGAGTTGGTGAAGGCGGATCCCGGTCGGCCTCGGTCGGACCGTGGCTTCCGGAGGATCGACCTGGATGGCGTGACGCTCTTCGTAGAGGAAGGACTCCTC
>PWLA01000279.1 GCA_003559555.1 Gemmatimonadota bacterium
AAGAAAGAGACGGACCGTTCGGTTTCTGGTCAGGGTGGTCACCGGGCTACCTCCTGGGCGGGTTGGTCCCGCGGATCAACATGTCGGGATTGCGCTCGAGGGTGATGACGAAGGTGCGGAGAGCTTCTGTCGCCTCCCTGAGGCTGATGAGCGCCTGCTCCATCTCGTAGCCGATGCCCGAGTCCGTCGTGATCATCCCCTGGGCCCCCTCGAAGGTTTTCCTGGCGGCCTGCAGGGTGAGGGTGGTCTCACTCAGGGTCTCCTCCATCCCCGACTGGAGCGGGCCGATGGCCTCGCCCAGTCGGTCACCCAGCTCCTCGAACTCGGTGAGTGTACGGCTGAGCTGGTCGGCCATCCCGGGAACCTCGTTGATGGCGGCCTGGAGTTCCGGGGATCCCACCAGTCGCTCCACCGCCTGGGCCGACGCCACCACGGCCTCGTTGAGCCCCTGCATGTCCACCTCCTCCAACATCTCGTTTACCCGGAAGAGGATCTGGAGCACGTCGGCCACCAGGCTTCCCGCCTCCGTCCCGAAGGCCGCAAGGAGAGACGGGGTGGTGGGGATCTCGGGGTGGGCAGTCTGCCTCGCCACCCGCGTGGGCGGGACCGCTTCGGGGCGGTAGCTAAGCTCGATGTAGAGGATTCCGGTGACGAGGCTCTCCATCTGGAGCTGGGCACGAAGTCCATCCGCGATCTGCCGCTCCAGCACCTCCTCATCGTCCAGTTGAAGGAACTCCCCGATCTCCGTGGTGAGGCGGGTGAGGTCGATCTCGTATTCCACCGGAACCAGAAACGTCTTGTCCACCTGATCGATCTGGATCAGGAGCTCCGACACGGTGCCCACCGGCACGCCCTGGAACTTGACCGCAGCGCCCCGCTCCAGCCCGTTCACCGACTCCTGAAAGAAGCTGATGAAGGTGGGCCGCTCTCCGAACCATGCGTTGGACGCCAGCGTAGCTACGCCCAGAACGGTGAGGGCGATGGCGCCAATCATGAACAGTCCGATGGCGGTGGGGTTGGCTCGGATGCTCATGGGTCGTGTCTCCGTGTTTTGGCCTTCTCGTCTCGGGAAGCGTCATGGCCTTCCGATGGTGCGGTCTCGCTGGTCCGCGTCATGAACTGGCGGACCTCGTCGCTTGGAGGACTCTCCCGCAAGGCCTCAGGCGTTCCCATGGCTGTCATGGTCTTTTCCTTGATGTCCAGGAAGAGTGCCCGGTCCGCGATCTTGAAGATGCTGTCCAGGTCATGGCTTACCACGACGATCGTGGTGCCGAAGCTGTCCCGGAGCTGCAGGATCAGATCGTCCAGGCGACTGGCCGAGATGGGGTCCAGGCCGGAGGAGGGTTCGTCGAAGAAGAGAACCTCCGGATCCAGCGCCGTGGCCCGTGCCAGCGCCGCGCGTTTTCGCATCCCACCGCTGATCTCGGCGGGATAGAAGGCCTCGAACCCCCGGAGACCCACCAGCGCCAGCTTGAGGGAGACCACCTCGTCGATGGATCGGGCGTCCAGCTCCGTGTACTCCTCCAGGGGGAGGGCCACGTTCTCGGCCAGGGTCAGGCCGCTCCAGAGGGCCCCGTTCTGATAGAGGACCCCCATCCGCCGGAGAATCCCCTTCCGGGTCTTCTCATCGGCTTCGAGAAAGTCCTCCCCCTCGAACAGGATGGATCCCTCCGCAGGCGCCTTGAGGCCGATGAGGTGCTTGAGCAGTGTACTCTTCCCGCTCCCGCTTCCGCCCATGATCACGAAGATCTCCCCTCGTTCAACCTGAAAGTCCAGATTCTCCATCACGACGAGGGGACCGTACCTCATGGTGAGCCCTCGCACCTCGATGGGAGACGCCTCGTCCTCTGCGCCTGCCGGCGCGGCCCCGTCCATTCCCCGTTCCTCCACGTGAAGGCTGCTCATCAGATGTTCAACAGGACGGCGAGCCAGTCGATGACGGCGTTGGCTGCGATGATGAGCGTGATTCCCAGGACCACGGCTGAGGTGGCGGCCTTTCCCACCGCACTCGCGTCCCCTCCGGTCTGCATCCCCTTCATGCACCCGGCCAGGCCGATGATTAGACCGAAGACCGTCCCTTTGAACACGCCCAGGAGCGCATCGGAGAGGGTGACCGCCGACAGCAGTCCGCCCATGAACTGGGTGACGGTCAGGTCCAGCACCATGATGGCCACCACCATTCCTCCCATGATCCCGATGAACCCCGCGTAGATGGTCAGCAGGGGCATCGTCACCAGGATGCCCAGGACCCGCGGCATGACCAGATGGTCGACCGGAGAGATCCCCAGCGTCCGGTAGGCGTCGATCTCTTCTGTGATCTTCATGCTGCCCAGCTCCGCTGCGAAGGCGGCCCCGGTCCGGCCGGCCATGATGATTCCCGTCATGAGGGACGCCATCTCCCTGAGCATTCCGTAGCCCACCAGGTACGACACGAAGTAGCCCGCCCCGAAGCGGCGCAGAACGACCGCTCCCAGAAAGGAGATGATCATTCCGACCAGGAACGCGATAAGGGTGACGATGGGGATCGCGCCCGAACTGTTCGATTGCACCACGACCCAGAAGTCCCGCCAGCGCATCCGCAACCGGAAGCGGACCAGGCGGAAGAAGCTGTCGGTGACCTCTCCCAGAAAGGTGATGGCCGCCACGAGGCCATCCCAGGCGGCAAGCCCCCAGGTTCCCATCGCGCTGGGGAAGGAAACCTCGGCCGCCCCCCGCTCCGTGTCCTGCTCGGGGACGGCCTGTGCGAGCTCCAGGAGACGTGCGATATCCTCCGGGAGATTGCCGCTCCTGAACTCCAGATCGTGGGTCTCGCAGTGAATCATCCCCTGCTGAAGGAAGGTGAGGAGACTGCTGTCCCAGCTTCCCAGGCCGGTGGCATCGAAATCCACGGCCCGGGCCGCGGACGCCGACGGGTCCTTCTCCTTCCCCAGGACATCCGTGAATCGGGGGATGGAACGGGAGAGCTTCCAATCGCCGACCAGCTCGACGATCAGTGTTTCGGCCTCCTGACGAACCTCCAGCCCCATGGTCGTCAAAACGAACTCATCCCCCGGAAGTCGACCTCGACGCTGGTCTTCAGGAGACCAGGATCAAGATCAGCAGGATGATGATGATGGCAGCCACGCTGATGGTGACGGATCCAAGGCCGTTCCGCATGAGCGGAGCCACTTTCGCCACCAGGGGTGAGATCTCGTTCATCTCGTCATCACTCAGGCCGGCCGCGGCGGACTCAACCCGTTCGATGTCGATGCCGCGGTCGAGAGCCAGGTCCCGAACCTGGGGTTGGGAGAGCAAACGGTTCAATTCCGCTCGCTGATGATCCGCCGCGGATTCGTGGCCGGCCAGGGCAGCGTCCATGGCGGCGGAGGTCAGGACCCGACTGTCTTCAGCTCCCGGAGATTCCTGGGCGACAACGGGGGCGGCGATGAGCAGCCCGAGGACCAGCACTACTGAGGAGGTGTTCATGATTCGCATGAGACTTCCTTTCGGATGAGGGTCGATCCACACGTGTCGTTACGGGATCGTCGATGTCTTGAGATTTCAAATTTCGGCA
>PWLA01000057.1 GCA_003559555.1 Gemmatimonadota bacterium
CCGCACCACTGCCCTCGTCCACGAGTCATACCTTCGCATGATGGGAAGCGCCCCGGCGTCCGTTCGGGATCGCTCCCACCTCTTTGCCATCGCTTCCCGGGTCATGCGGAACATCCTGGTGGACCAGGCCCTTCAGCGCCTGGGGGAACGGGACGGCGACCGGGTGCACGCGGCCCTGGGGTACCTGCCGCCGGCGGAGTACCATGCCGGCGACCCGGAGGCGCGGCGGGAGGAATGCAGGAAGAAGCTGGAGGAGGCCAGAAAGCGCCGTGAGGCGATCAACCACCAGCGGCAGCTCGACGCCGCGGGGTGAGGAGGATCAAAGGTGTTGCACTGTCCACCCGTCGATTTGTCCGGTTGGTCCTGGAGCGTTACAGGGGGAGTTGTTCGAGGCGGCGGTCGGACGGGAGGATTCATGCACCGCACGCGCCCGTACCATTCACGCCCTCTGCCTGACCGAGCTGGATCGCTTCGACGAAGCAGAGGAGGTCCTCCTGGAGGCCCGATCCGTCATCACGGGCAGCGAGAGTCCGTCGCAGGGGATGATCCGAACCAACCTGGAGGGACTCGTGGACCTCTACGGGCGCACGGGCCGGCCCGCTGAGGCGGAGCGATACGCGGGCCTCCTGGCTGAACTCGACGTGGAGGGGCAGTAGTACGAGCGGATGGGAGGAGGAGCTGGGCGGCCGTCCGTGACGCGGCTCGCCCTCCTCTTTCGCTCCGGCTCCTACCCCCAGCGGCCCGCCTCCTACGCCCAGCCGAGCTGCTTCATGGCGTACGGGGCGTTCCAGATCTTGGTGAGGTGCCGGATCCGGTCACCGTCGAAGTCCATGACGTAGACGTAGTCGCCCTCGACGCTCTTTCCGGTGGGTGGCACCGGACCGCCGTCTCCGGTATGCGTGCCCCGGAAGACGGCGTAGGCCGACACGTTGCCCCGCTCCTCGTCGGCGGCGAACGATCGGATCTCGTACTTGCCGTCAGGCATCATCTGCAGGAGTCCCGCCATCCACCCTGTGTAGGCTTCCAGCGTGTCGATGTCCGCCACGGCGTCGGCCTGGCAACTGAAGGTGGCGTCCGCGTGGCACCACTGCTTGCACGCCTTCCATCCCTTCCCGGTTTCGCACGCTTCGAAGAAGTTGCGGGCGGTTTCCATCATCGAGGTCGTAGTCGCCATGGTTGCTCTCCGTAGGGCTGGGTTGGGATTGGGGGAGGAGGGCAGCTCCGGCCGTGCCGGGAACGCCGGCCTCCCGGACGGCTACTGATCAATGTGATATGATGGCGATCCCTTCGCCAGCTGCCCGGGGGTGGTTGCGTGGAAGAGCGACGACCCGGACTCCGCCGAGGAATCGACCCCACCGGCGTGCGGACGTGCGGTTGCTCCTGACTCCCCCGGGGTCCATTCCACGAGCGGGCTGAGACTGAGCGGTGACTGGGATTCTCCAGGAGGGTCCGTTCCATGTTCGCCATGCGGACGGGCGGTTGCCCCGGACCCCCCTCGTGGGATACATCGGTAGGAGACATCCAACGGCGAGCACATCGCGGGCTCCAACGGCGGGTCCCGATGGTTGTCCGGACGGGGTGGTCACGCATTGCCGCCCCCTGGAGCCTGAACTTCCAGTCGTGCAATATGAACGATGTGCCAGGCGGCCAACTCAAAGAGAGGAGCGCACATGAACCCGCTGACCCAACCCCACGAACGGATCCGCACCGCGGTGAATCGCGCACGGAAGGCCCTTGACCGGATGGACTCGGTGGGCCGGGGCACGGCCCGCACCCGGGCACGCATCCGGGATGGGCTCACCTGTGAGGTGGCCGACGGCCCCTGGAGCTTCGTGGCCGACATGCCGGAGAAGGCGGGCGGGGACGCTCAGGGGCCGGACCCCGGGGTGTACGGCCGAGCCGCGCTGGCCAGTTGCCTGGCTATCGGCTACTCCATGTGGGCCGCCCATCAGGGCGTGCCCATCCACTCCCTGGAGGTGGAGGTCGAGGCCGATTACGACGCTCGGCCCGAGTACGGGGTGAGCGACGATCCGCCGGGCTACAAACAGATGCGGTGGGTCGTCCGTGTGGAGAGCCCGGCACCGGAGGACGAGGTCCGGGAGGTGCTGGCTACCACCGAGGCCCGGAGTCCCTTCCTGGCGCTCTTCCGCCATCCCCAGGACGTTCGTCGCCAGCTCGTGATCAACCAGAAGGAGGACTGAAACCATGGATCCCAGACTGCAGCTTCGTGTTCAGCGGTACGGGTGGGACCGGGCCGCCTCGGTGTACGACCGGGCCTGGAGCCGGCAGCTCAAGCCGGCCCAGTCGCTGCTCCTGGAGATGGCTGACCTCCAGGAGGGTGAGGAGGTGTTGGAGGTGGCGTGCGGGTCCGGTCTCGTGACTGTCGAGGTGGCCCGCGCCGTCGGCCCCTCGGGACGGGTGGCCGGGAGCGACCTTTCTGAGAAGATGCTGGAGCGGGCCCGGCGCGCCCTGGAAGGGGAGGAGGTGGACCAGGTGACCCTCCGTCGTCTGGACGCCCAGGCCCTGGACCTGCCGGACGCCGCCTTCGATGCCGCGCTCTGCTCCCTGGGGCTCATGTACGTGCCCGACCCCCCGGAGGCGCTCCGGGAGATGGGAAGGGTGCTCCGGCCCGGCGGGCGGGCGGTGGTGGGGGTCTGGGGTGAACGGAAACGGTGCGGCTGGGCCGATATCTTCCCCATCGTCGACGCCCGGGTCGAAACCGAGGTCTGCCCCCTCTTCTTTCAGCTCGGCACCGGCGAGACGCTGGCCGACCGGATGGAGGAGGCGGGCTTCCAGGGGGTGGAGGCGCGGCGGATCTCCAGCACCCTTCACTTCACCTCCGACGAGGAGGTCCTGGAGGCCGGCTTCGCCGGCGGCCCGGTGGCCATGGCGTACAGCCGGTTCGACGAGTCGACCCGGTCCGCGGTGCACCAGGAGTACCTGGAATCCATCGCCCCTTACCGGACCGATGACGGCTACCGGATCCCCGGCGAGTTCGTGGTGGCTCGGGGGGAGCGCCCCCGGGAGTGAGGGCAGCCCCTCAGAACCTGGACTCGAACGCCCCATTCGTCACGCTTCGGGTGGCGGGGGTGGTCGTCCTCGAACGCCACCAGCTCGAAGGTGAAGGTTCCGGGGACCCTCTCCTCGCTCAGCGCCGTCACCTCGATGGTCCCGCTGCCGCCGGACCCGGCCCCGCCGACCCACTGGGACAGCCCGGAGGTGAGACTCGCGTTGGCTGCCGTGGCCGATTGGACTCCCAGGTTCACGTGTGCCCACGCCCGGACCAGGACGCGTTCCCGCGCCCCGACCGGGACGCGTTTCCACGCCCCGACCGGGACGCGTTTCCACGCCCCGACCGGGACGCGTTTCCACGCCCGGAATCCGGTCTGGAAGGCGAAGGAGATGACGGTGCCGTTGCCGTCCGTTGCTCCCGCTGAGAACACGCCGGAAGTCTGGACGCCGATGAGGTCGGCCGCGGCGGCCCAGGGTGAAAAGGGTGGAAGGCGGGCAGGCTCGGGGATCG
>PWLA01000288.1 GCA_003559555.1 Gemmatimonadota bacterium
CCTTCGTTGCCGTGCTGGGGGGGGCCAAGATCTCGGGAAAGATCGACCTCATCGAGGCGATCCTTCCAAGAGTGGATCGACTCCTGGTGGGAGGGGCCATGGCCAACACCTTCTTCCGGGCCCTGGGATTGAACACTGGTGCCTCGCTGGTGGAGGCCGACCGGGTGGAGATGGCCGGGGAACTCCTGGAACGGGCCGGTGACCGGCTCCTCCTGCCGACGGATTGCGTGGTAGCGCCGGAAATCGCCGATGACGTCTCCACACGCACGGTGGATCGCACGGAGGTGGAGGAAGGGGACCGGATTGCCGACATCGGCCCTCTGAGCCGGGAAATCTTCGCTTCTGAGATCGCCGGGGCTCGGACCATCGTGTGGAACGGTCCGATGGGTGTGTTCGAATCGCCGCCCTTCGCCGCCGGCACCGAGCATGTCGCCCGGGCCATCGCCCGGGCCGCCGACGGCGGTGCCATGGCCGTGGTGGGAGGGGGGGATTCCGTAGCCGCCGCGGAGATGGCCGGGGTCATCGAGCGTATGACCCATGTCTCCACCGGCGGGGGAGCCGCCCTGGACCTCATGGCCGGAAAATCCCTTCCGGGGGTCGAGGTACTCGAAACGGAGGAGGAGGACTGATGGTGTCACAGACGGTGGTGGCCGGAAACTGGAAGATGAACCTGGGGCCCGTCGAGGCGGCGAAGTTCGCCCGGGAATTGAAGCTCCCCCGGGGGAGCACCAGCGAGGTGATCCTCTTTCCCCCGGCCCTCTCCCTGGCCGCCCTGAAAGAAGGGCTGGGGCCCGACTCCGGAGTGGCCCTGGGGGTCCAGAACGTCCACTGGGAGGAGGCTGGCGCCTTCACCGGTGAAATCTCGGTGCCCATGGCGATGCAGGCTGGAGCGACCTTCGTTCTCGTGGGCCACTCGGAGCGTCGACACGTCTTCGGGGAAGCCGACGACGCAGTATCCCAGAAGGTGGAGGCCGTGCTCAGCGGGGGACTCACCCCCGTGCTCTGCGTCGGTGAGACGCTGGAGGAGCGAAAGCGGGACCAGGTGGCGGAGGTGATTCTTCGTCAACTGGAGGCCGTGCTGGGTCCCCAGGACATCCGGAGCAAGTTGGTCGCCGGCAGCCGCCTCTTCGTGGCGTACGAGCCGGTATGGGCCATCGGAACCGGCGAGACCGCCACGCCGGCCGACGCCTCACGGGCCCATGGGATTCTCCGGGACCGGCTGAGAGAGCGTCTGGGAGACGACGTTGGCGAAGCCGTGCCCATCCTTTACGGAGGATCGGTGAAGCCCGACAATGCCGGGGAACTCCTGGCAGCCCCGGAGGTGAACGGCGTACTGGTGGGTGGTGCCTCGCTGGACCCGGCTTCCTTCGCCGAGATCGTCGTCCAGAGCAGTTGACATCGGTGGCCGCTGCGGCGACCTTTTTTTGCTAATCCGGAACACCCGAACGCGGTCTGACCGTTCATGTTTGGCTTTTTCCTAACGCTACTTGTTCTCGACGGTATCTTCCTTACCGTCATCATCCTCCTCCAGGCAGGGAAGGGGGGAGGCCTCGCCGCCATGGGTGGTGGTGTGACCTCCACCGAAGGTGTCCTGGGCGGACGCCAGGCGGCCACCTTCCTGGTCCGGGCCACCTGGGCCGGCGGCGCCGCCTTCATGGTGCTCGCGTTGATCCTGGCCATCCTCTCGTCGCGGCAACACCAGCCGGGCTCGATCCTGCAGCAGGATCTTCAGCAAGCACCGACCCAGCCGACCCCGGTGATCCCGGGGACCGACGCGGATCCGGGAGAGGGCGCAGCACCTCCACCCGCCGACCCTGGCGGTGGTGGAGGGGCGGTTCCGGACACGCCGTGACGTACGAGGGGCTCTCCCCGCCGGATGGGAGCCGGGCCGTGACGACGTCCGGTCCCAGGCTCCTCCCCTGCACAGGAGCCTCCGGCGATCCTGACGGGCGGAGGACCCTCGCTTGAGCGGCCCTGGAGCGCCCGCCTCGGTCCCTCCTCAGCCGGGAGCCGACTCCGGCCCTCCGGAGGAATCTCCTGAACAGCTTCAGGCCTTCTATCGGGCGCTCTATCTGACGCGTCAGGTGGAGGAACGCCTTGAACGGCTGCATCACCAGGGCCGAATCCCGGGGCACTTCCACCGCTCTCTCGGACAGGAAGGCGGAGCCGTGGGGACCACCATGGCCCTCCGGCGCCGCAGCGACGGCACGGGAGACCTGGTGGCGCCCACGCCTCGCACCACGGGAGCCCTCTTCGTCATGGGCGCCACCCCGCTGGAATATCTCCAGCAGTGCCTGGGCCGGGCCGGCGGTCCCACCGACGGCCGAGACCCGGGGCCGGGGTGGACCGACCTGGACCGCGGGCTCCTTGCTCCCCTGCCGGCAATGGGGAACCTGGTGGAAGTGATGGCCGGGATCACCCTTGCCCTCCGTATGCGTGGTGAAGATCGGGTGGGGATGGTCTTCAGTGGCGATGGGGCCACCTCGACCGGAGCCTGGCACGAGGGGCTCAACTTCGCTGCAGTGCGCCGCTGCCCTCTCGTCGTGGTGGTGGAAGCGAATCAGTGGGCGTTCTCCACCCCGACCCGACGGCAGACCCGCATCGAGAGCTTTCTGGAGCGATGTCCCGGCTACGGAATCCAGGGCGTCGGCGTGGACGGGACCGACACCGTGGCAGTCCATCGGACGGCCCGGAAAGCGGTGGAACGTGCCCGGAACGGTGAGGGAGTCCAGATGCTGGAGCTCCAGTACTATCGGCTCAGCGGCCACGACCTGGACGACAATCAGGCCTACGTGGAACCCATGGAGCTGGAGCGCTGGAGGGCCCGGGACCCCCTGGAGATCCTCCGGAACCGCCTTCTGGCAACAGACTCCGACTGGGTCTCAAGAATCCAGGCAATGGAGGCGGAGATCCGGGACGAGGTGACACAGGCGGAGGAGGAAGCCCTGGCAAGCGGGTTTCCCCAGGCGGCGCCGGAGGGCGGAACGTGAGCGCACCGGCACCTGAGCACGTGGGCCGAACGCGTCGGCGGGAGCCCGTCACCTTTCTGGAGGCCATCGCCGAGGCGCTCTGGGAGGAGATGGAGCGGGACCGGGACGTCTTCCTCATGGGAGAGGACATCGGCGTCTACGGCGGAGCCTTCAAAGTGACCCGGGGGTTTCAGGAGCAGTTCGGCGAGGAGCGGGTCATCGACACCCCCATCTCGGAGGCCGGCTTCACCGGCGCCGCCGCCGGCGCGGCGCACATGGGGCTGCGGCCGGTGGTGGAGATGCAGTTCATGGACTTCATCTCTCCGGCCTACGATATCATCACCAACTACATCGCCACCTCCCGCTACCGAGGCAGCGGGCCACAGCCACTGGTCATCAGAGGACCAGTGGGAGGCGGAAATCGGGGAGGCCCGTTCCACTCGCAGAATGTGGAGATGGCCTTCTTCCACACCCCGGGACTGAAGATCGTCTACCCCTCCACGGCCCGTGACGCAAAGGGCCTGCTCAAGTCCGCCATCCGGGACGACGATCCGGTGATCTTCGAGGAGCACAAGGGCCTCTACCGGGCGCCTTTCCTCCGGGAGGTGCTCCCGGACGAAGACTTCACAGTGCCTATTGGAAAGGCGCGGACGGCCCGGGAGGGGAAGGACGTGACCGTGGTCACCTACGGACTCATGGTGCATCGGTCCCTGGAGGCCGCCGAACACCTGGCCAAGGAGGAGGGCATCTCGCTGGAGATCATCGACCTGCGAACCCTCCTCCCCCTGGATGACGAGGCGATCATGCAGTCGGTCCGGCGGACAGGCAAGCTTCTGGTGGTGCACGAAGACACCCGGACCGGCGGAATCGCCGGCGAGATCGCCGCCCGGGTGAACGAGCAGGCCTTCGAGTGGCTGGACGGTCCGATCCTCCGGGTGACGGCCATTGACGCGCCTGTGCCCTACGCCGGCCCCCTGGAAGATTACGCTCTTCCGGGGGTCGATGACGTGGCGAAGGCCGCCCTCTACCTTGCCAAGTATTGAACACGGCTTAAACTCAGGGTCCGCAGCGACCCCACCTCTTCTACTTCTACGGACGACGGAGAATCATCGTGGCTCGGATCGAAGTGCCCATGCCCCAGATGGGCGAATCCATCGCAGAAGGCACGGTTTCCAAGTGGCTCAAGGAGATCGGCGACGAAGTCGAACGAGACGAACCGATCCTGGAGATCTCCACCGACAAGGTGGACGCCGAGATCCCCGCACCCCAATCGGGGACGCTGGTGGAGATCGCGGTCCAGGAGGGGGAGACCGTGGAGGTCGGGACCATCGTGGCCTACCTGGACACCGAAGGAGGAGCTGCGCCCGCCGCCGCGGAGGAGGAAGAGGCGGAAGAGGAGGAGGACGAACCGGAGGAAGAGGCCGCCGACGCCACCCCTCAGGAGTCCGAGCCCGCTGACGACGCCCCGTCCGAACCCGCCGCCGAGGAGGACGTGACTGCAGAGCGGGAGGAAGGAGAACCGGCCACCGCGGAGGAGCGGCTGAAGCAGCGTTCCACTCCGGTGGTCCGGCGCATGGCGGAGGAACACGACATCGACCTCTCGGAGGTAGAGGGAACCGGGCACGCCGGCCGGGTCACCAAGCAGGACCTGGAGGCCCACCTCGAGAAGGCCGAGGCGGACGAGCCCGAGGCGGCCCAGCCCACCCCCGCCGCCGAGCCCCGGAAACCCGCTCCGGCCCAACCTGCGGCCGCGGCACCGTCGGATCTCTGGAAGACCTTCTACGGCCAGGTCCAGAACCCCGAGTTTCCTGTACGGGAGGCCGACCGGGTCGAGACCATGGACAAGATCCGGCGCCTCACCGCTGAGCACATGGTGCTGGCCAAGCGGGTGGCCCCCCACGTCCATTCCTTCATCGAGATCGACTTCACCCGCGTGGACCGAATCCGGCGCGAGAACAAGAAGAAGTGGGCTGATCAGGGTGCCCGGGTGAGCTTCACCGCCTTCGTGGTGTGGGCCCTGTCCCGGGTGCTTCGGGATTATCCGCACCTGAACGCCACAGCCTCGGGCAACAACATCATCTTCCGGGGCAACGTGAACATCGGGATCGCCGTGGACCTGGATCCGGGCCTCATCGTGCCGGTGATCCGGGACGCGGACCATCTCTCGCTGGTGGGAATCGGCAAGAAGGTGGTGGATCTGGCGGAACGGGCCCGAAGCCGGCAGCTCGGTCCGGATGAGATCCAGGGCGGAACCTTCTCCATCACGAACCCCGGGGTCCTGGGCACCATGGTGGGCCTGCCCATCATCCCCAAGGGAACCTCTGGAATCCTGGGGACCGGCGCCATCGAGAAGCGCGTAGTAGCGGTGGAAGACCCGGAGACCGGCCAGGACTCCGTGGCCATCCGCAAGCGGTCCATCTTCTCACTTGGCTACGACCATCGAATCGTGGACGGCGCCGATGCAGCCCGCTTCCTTGCCGACCTGAAGGAGATGCTGGAGACCTTTCCCGACGACGCCTGACGGCGGGGTGGATGAGCGTGTCCGAGTAATGGGCGAGCCGCGTTGCGAGAGCCGATGAGTGGGGACGACGGCGTGCTGGAGGTGCGCCGACCGGGCCGAATGCCATACGGCGAGGCGGCAGAGCTGCAGACGCGCCTGGTCGCCATGCGAAGAGCGGGCGAGATCCCCGATCAGCTCCTCCTCCTGGAGCATCCCCATGTGATCACCATGGGAACGGGATCGGATCCGGACCACCTGGTGGCGGACGAAGCCGTCAGGGAGAAGCTGGGTGTGGAGCTGCACGAGAGCACCCGGGGCGGCGACGTGACCTACCACGGGCCGGGCCAGCTGGTGGGATACCCGATCCTCGATCTGAAGCCGGATCGGAAGGACCTTCACCGCTACCTGAGGGACCTGGAGGAGGTGCTCATCCAGGTCCTGGCGGAATACGGAATCGAGGGGTGGCGCTCCGAGGGCTACACCGGAGTCTGGACTGATGCCGGAAAGGTGGCGGCCATCGGGGTCAGGGTGTCGTCCGGTTGGATCACCTCCCACGGCTTCGCCCTGAACGTGGCCACCGACCTGGGCTACTTCCGGACCATCGTGCCCTGCGGGATCACCGACCGGAACGTCACCTCCATGGAGCATCTCCTCAGGCAGGCGCCGGCCATGGACGACGTGATGCTCCACACCGCCCGGACCATGGGGCGGGTCTTCGACCGGGAGATCCGGGCGCGGTCAGGGTTGCCCTGAAATCCAACAGGCGGTGGGGAAGGGGCCCTTCGTCCGCAGACGTTTTCGCCCTGCCAGCCTGCTTCTGTCAGCCCTCCTCCTGCCCCGGTGGAGCGAACTCGAAGAAGTCCAGGTACCGCTCTCGCTCGTCCCGCTCCCGGTTCAACCACTCCTCGAACTCAGACGGGCGAAGTCCCCCTGAGTTCGTCTGTTCCCGTGCCGCGCGCACGGCCAGGTGGTTTGCATACTCGTTTCGCGGATGTCCGGAGTGGCCCCGGACCCACTCCCACTCCACCTGGTGCTCGGCCGCCACCCGATCCAGCTTCTTCCAGAGCGCCAGGTTCTCGATGGGACCTCCCTTGCGCTTCCATCCCTTGCGCTTCCATCCGTGGATCCACTCCTTCATTCCCCGGACCAGGTACTGGGAGTCGGAGACGAAGCGGACCCGGCAGGACCGCTTCAGCGCCCGAAGCCCCTCGATGGCACTCTGGAGTGCCATTCGATTGTTGGTTGTGTCGTTGTCGGAGACCCAGTAGTCGCGGCGCACCCATGCCTCACCGTCCCAGAACTCCACCAGCCCCCCGGCCCCACCGGGGTTCGCCCGACCCTGGAACTGGTTTCCGAGGCAGGACTCATCGGCATGGATCTGGACCCATGGGGAGGATTCAGCGCTGCTCACCGGAGCTCCGTCAGTAGTTCGTTGATAAAGGGTTGCGAAACGACTCCCCCTTCCGGCGGACTCCACCGGACCCTGGCAGGCGGCGAGGCGGGCCGGGGAAGGGAACTGCCAAACCAGAACGTTAGAAGGAGAAGCGGAGAAGGGGAACCGCCTCCCCCATCCCGGCTTGACTGGCTCAGCCACCCCCATAGATTCCGGGCACTCCCGGCGCCCCCGGTGGGAGGCGGACCCGGGACATCCCGAGCTGCCCCGGCCAGGAGTGGATCCGGGACACCCGCGCCCCGCGGCCCCACAGGCTGGACGGGGGCAGCGTTCTGCATCCCAACATGAATCCTTCTCCCCTGAATGGGAGCCGATGTGAATCCTCGTTCCAACCCCGCCTATCTCCTGCTGGAAGACGGTCGACGCTTCGAAGGACGGATCCTCGGGGTGGAGGACGTGGCGCTGGGGGAGGTGGTCTTCAATACCGGGATGACCGGCTACCAGGAGATCCTGACCGACCCCTCCTACACCGGTCAGCTCGTGACCATGACCTACCCCCAGATCGGCAACTACGGGGTGAACGACGATGACCGGGAGTCGCCGGAGCCGCAGGTGGCCGGATTCATCGTCCGGGAAGCGGCCAGGCGACACTCGTCGTGGCGAGCCACCGGAGGGCTCGAGGAGTACCTCCTGGAACACGGGGTGGTGGGGATCTCCCAGGTGGACACCCGGGCCCTGACTCGCCATATCCGGGACCGGGGCGCCATGCGGGGGGCCCTTGCGCCGGCCCACGTTCCGGCCGAGGAGCTCATGGAGCGGATCCAGGCCCTGCCGACCATGGAGGGCCTGGACCTGGCCTGCGGGGTCTCCACCACGGCCCGGTACGAGGTGCCTGCAGTGGGCCAAGAGCGGTTCCACGTCATGGCGTACGATTTCGGGGTGAAGGCACATTCGCCCCGCCTGCTGGCTGAGAGGGGCTGCCGGGTCACCATCATCCCAGCCTCCATCACCGCAGATGAGATCCTGGAGGAAGCTCCCGATGGCCTCTTCATTTCCAACGGCCCCGGGGATCCCGCAGCTGTGGATCGAGCGCTGGAAGCGATCCGGGAGGTGTCGAAGCGGCAGATGCCCATCTTCGGGATCTGCCTTGGGCACCAGCTCATCGGGCGGGCCTTCGGCGGGGAGACCTACAAGCTGCCGTTCGGCCATCACGGAGTGAACCATCCGGTCAAGGCGCTGAACCGGAATACCGTGGAGATCACCTCGCAGAACCACGGGTTCGCAGTCCGGGCGGAAGACGACGACTCGATCCCCGGCGCTCCCGATCTGCAGGTCACCCACCGAAACCTCTACGACGGGACCGTGGAGGGACTCGAGCATCGGTCCCGCCCGGTCTTCTCGGTGCAGTATCATCCGGAGTCGGCTCCAGGACCCCATGATTCCCGATATCTGTTCGATCAGTTCGTGGAACTCATGGAGACGGCTCGATCACGACGGACGGAGGCGGGCTCCCGGGGTTGACCTTGGGTCCTGGCGCACGTTACCCTAGCGCCTCTTGCACAAGACGATTCGATCAATCTGGATTCGCTCGGTGAGCGGATCTGCGAACACGTACCGGCCAGCCGGAAGAACCCGGCGGGAGGGGTGGATGACGAAAGCAGACCTCGTGGACCAGGTGGCAGAAGCCATCGGACCCGGTGTTACGAAGAAGGACTGTGCACTGGTCGTCGACGGCTTCCTCAATGCGGTCAAGCAGGCTCTGGCCGACGGCAACCACATCGAAATTCGGGGCTTCGGCACCTTCAAGGTGCGAAAGCGGAAGCCTCGGAAGGCTCGGAACCCCAGGACCGGCGAGACCGTCCGTGTCCCGGAGCGACATGTTCCGGTGTTCAAGCCTTCCAAGCACTTCCGTGCCGAGGTGTCCGAGAGCGCGGCGGAGAGGGAGAACGACGGCGAGGCGTAGCTCCAGCGCCGCGGCAAGTGAGGAGTGACTGCTTCTGGTCCGGGCCCCTGGCGTGAGCCACGGGCCCGGACCGTCTCGTCGTACCGTCCACCCTGCCTGCCCCCCGAACCTCCACCGGATCACCCCTGTGCACCCAGCCAGCCATCGGCCGGACGGAGAGGTTCCATCCGTAGATTGCCGCCCTCCCGGGCCATGGTTTTCCTCCGAGCTTACATTACGCCCTCCTGGCGTGCCACGATCGTTTTTTAACGTCCCCCCCCTTCGGCCCATCTGATCAACGGTGACGGAGAAGAGGAGGGCGGCCACGGACTCGTCCCCGGACGACCGGGAGCTCGTTCAACGAGCCAAAGGGGGCGATGCAGCTGCCCTTGACCTTTTGCTGAGCCGCCACCAGGGCGTGGTGTACCGGTTCCTGCTCGGCCTGCTTGCTGATGAGGATGCGGCGGCCGACGCCGCACAGGAGACCTTTGTAAGGGCCCTGACAAACTTGAATGGATTCCGGGGAGATGCAGCATTCCGAACCTGGCTCCTGGCCATTGCCCGAAACGAAGCTCGGGGAATGGCACGGCGGACGAGCCGCCGCAAGGAGTCGCCTCTGGACGATCTGCCCCCTCCGGTGACGACGGAGCCGAGCCCGGACGTCCGGGCAGTCCGCAGAACGGAGGTCGAGCGGGTCCAGCAAGCCCTGGCGAGGCTTCCGGAAAAGCAGCGAATGAGCGTGTCGCTACGGCTCTTCGATGGATTGAGCTTCAGAGAGATCGCCGCCGCCACCGACTCCACCGAGGGGTCGGCCCGGGTCAACTATCATCACGGGGTCCGTCGCCTCAGGGAATGGCTCCATGACGACGAACGGACATAATGGAATGAACGAAAACGACCAGGGGTCCCCGGACGTCTCCGGGTGCAGTGAAGCCCTCGACCTGCTCCCCCTTCGGGCCCAGAACGCCCTGGAGGCCCGGGAAGGCCGTGCGCTCCAGAGGCACCTGAGCCGCTGCTCCGACTGCGCGGCGGAGGTTGCGTTTCTGGAGGAGGTCGTCCGTGCCCGTCCCGAGCCGCCTCAAGGGCTCAAGGTCGCTGTCCTGGGACGCCTCAGGGTGGACGAGTCGGGAATCACCGAGGCGACCCCCGCCGGATGGGGTGCGCTCGTGAGTGCCGTGCGGGGCTCCCAGCGTCGGGTGGCCGGGTGGGGCCTCTCGGTGGCAGCCATGGTGGTCCTGGCGCTGGGAATCGGAATCCTCTGGTCCGACGGTCCGACGACGGAAGCGGATGGACTCATCACCTCCGTCCTCCTGGCGGCCCAGGAGGACGAGGCCGAGGAGTGGATGGTGGCGGGGGCTCCGGTCCTGGACGGGTTGCCCGACGAGGTCCTCCTGAGCCTCATGACGGAGATGGACTGATGACTGCGATGCAAGTCCCCCAGGGGCCCGCCACGGCAGGACGGTCCCGGCCATGGCCCCTGCTGATCCTGATGATCGTCCTCCTTGCCGGTCTTCCCGCTCCGGTCCTGGCCCAGTCCGGCCAGACGGATCGTGGACAGGATCTGACCCGGGAGGAGATGCAGGCCCGCATCCAGGCCCACTTCGAGGAGCAGCTGAGCCGCGAGCTGGGGCTGGACGCCGAGACCCGCACGGAGGTGTACGAGGTCCTCGAGTCCATGCGGTCCGAGCGCAGGGAGCTCTTTCAGCGTAAACGCGCCCTCCACGTGCGGATGAAGCAGTTCCACGAGGAGGGCGGAAGCCAGCGTGAGGCCCGGCGGATTCTCGCGGAGGCCCGGGCGATCCGTTCGGCGGAAGCCCGGATCGAGTCCGAGGAGGAGGCCCGGCTGCTGGAGATCATGTCGCCCCGGCAGGTCCTCCAGTTCCAGGTCCTCCGAGAGGAGTTCAACGAGCGGATCCGCCGGATGCACCGGGGCGACCCCCTCCAATTTTCCAGGGAGCGCTCCAGGGAGCGCCCCTCCCCCACCTGAAGCCCACCCGCATCCTACCCCCTCCGGGCGCTTCCCCCGCCAGGGTCACCGGGCTCCGGGACCAGGCTGCCAGTAGCCTCGAAACACGGCCCGCTCCAAGGGTTTTTTGCCGTTGACACCCAGGGGGGTCTCGGATAGGTTCCGGCGGTTCCACAATCGTTCCAATCCCTACTCTCCACCGAGTGAAGCGAATGCGGAAGATTACCGTCGTAGGGGCCGGAAACGTGGGCGCAACCGCCGCCCAGCGTCTGGCCGAACTGGAGCTCGCCCGCGAAGTGGTCATGATCGACGTGGCCGACGGAATCCCCCAGGGGAAGGCCCTGGACCAGTGGGAGAGCGCTCCGGTGGAGGGCTTCGACACCCGGGTCACCGGTTCCACCGACTACGAAGCGGCCCGGGGCTCCGAGCTCTTCATCGTCACCGCCGGCATCGCCCGCAAACCGGGGATGAGCCGGGACGACCTCCTGAAGACCAACGCCGACATCGTGGCCTCGGTCTCCCGGGAGATCGCCCGGGTGGCGCCCGACGCCATCATCATCATGGTGTCGAACCCCCTGGACGTTATGTCGTATGTGGCCATGAAGGCGTCGGGCTTCCCGCGGGAGCGGGTCGTCGGGATGGCCGGCGTACTGGACACCGCCCGCTACCGCTCCTTCATCGCCCTGGAGCTGGACTGTTCGGTGGAGGACATCCAGGCTCTGGTCCTGGGCGGGCACGGCGACACCATGGTGCCCCTGGTGAGCTACACGACCGTGAGCGGGATTCCCCTCACTCAGCTGCTGCCCACGGAGAAGATCGAGGAGCTCATCGACCGGACCCGCAAGGGCGGTGCCGAGATCGTGGGCTACCTGAAGACCGGGAGCGCCTACTACGCCCCATCCTCGGCGGCGGTTCAAATGGCCGAGGCGATCGCCCGCAACAAGCGGCGGATTCTGCCGTGCGCCGCCTACCTGAACGGAGAGTATGGCCAGGAGGATCTCTTCCTGGGCGTCCCGTGCAAGCTGGGAGAGGAGGGGCTGGTGGACATCCTGGAGGTGGAACTCACCGACCACGAGCGAGGGGAGCTGGAGAAGAGCGCCGAGGCCGTTCGCTCCACCATCGCCAAGCTGGATCTGGACTGAACCGGAACGGCCGGCCATGGCGTCCCGCAGGAACGGACAGGGAGCCCTGGCCCACCACGAACCCATGAATTCATCGGAGTCGCCGGGCCCGGACCGTTCCACGGACGGATCGGCCCTCACGACACCGCCGCGGAAGGAGCACCGCTCATGCGCAGGGTGATCACCCTCTATCGATCGTCGGTGGGAAAGAAGGTCGCCATGGCCGTGTCGGGCCTCATCCTCTTCGGCTTCGTGGTGGGACACATGCTGGGGAACCTGAAGGCCTTCGAGAGTCATGACGGCCAGGGCCCCCACCCGCTGGATACCTACGCAGAGTTCCTGCGGGAGGTGGGGTATCCCCTGATCCCCGAGTACGGACTCCTCTGGGGATTCCGGATCGTGCTCCTGGCCGCCGTGGGCATCCACATCGTCGCCGCGGTCCAGCTCTGGCGGCAGAGCCGGGGCGCCCGGGCCAAGGGCTACCGGAAGGAGACCTCCCAGGTCTTCTCCTACGCCTCGCGTACCATGCGCTGGGTAGGGGTGATCATCGCAGCGTTCGTCGTCTACCACCTCCTCCACTTCACCACCGGGCACGCCCACCCCGACTTCGAATACGGCAACGTCTACGACAACCTGGTCATCGGCTTTCAGAATCCCCTGGTGGCGGGATTCTACCTGGTGGCGGTGGGTGCCCTCTGCGCACACCTCTACCATGGGCTCTGGAGCATCTTCTCGACGCTGGGCGTGCAGAACCCCCGGGTGGACCGGATCCGGAGGCCCCTGGCGGCGGTCCTCTCCATCGGGCTCTTCGTGGGGTACGCCGTGGTGCCGCTTGCCGTCCTGGCCGGAATCCTGACCTGAGTCGACCCCGTAGGCCGATCAGACCTGCTGAACCTGGAGGAGTGAGGGAGAATGGAGCTCGACGCAAAGATTCCGTCCGGCCCGATCGAAAAGAAGTGGGAAAAGCACCAGTTCGACATGGATCTGGTGAATCCCGCCAACAAGCGGAAGTACAAGGTGATCATGGTCGGCACGGGCCTGGCCGGAGGATCGGCCGCGGCGACCATGGGGGAGCTGGGCTACGACGTCCACTGCTTCACCTTCCATGACTCGCCCCGGCGCGCCCACTCCATCGCGGCCCAGGGAGGGATCAACGCCGCCAAGAACTACCAGGGTGACGGCGACTCCATCTACCGCCTCTTCTACGACACGGTGAAGGGCGGGGACTTCCGGTCCCGGGAGGCCAACGTGTACCGGTTGGCCCAGCTCTCGCTGAACATCATCGACCAGGCGGTGGCCCAGGGCGTCCCCTTCGCCCGGGAGTACGGAGGCCTCCTGGCCAACCGTTCGTTCGGCGGCGCCCAGGTCTCCCGGACCTTCTACGCCCGGGGTCAGACGGGCCAGCAGCTCCTGCTGGGGTGCTACCAGGCGCTGGAACGACAGGTGGCGGAGGGCTCGGTGACGATGTACAACCGGCACGAGATGCTGGACGTCATCGTCATCGACGGTCGGGCCCGAGGCATCGTGACCCGACACCTGGTGACGGGGAAGATCGAAGCCCACATGGCCGACGCCGTGGTCCTGGGAACGGGGGGCTACTCCAACGTCTTCTTCCTCTCGACCAACGCCAAGGGATGCAACGTGACCGCCACCTGGCGGGCCACCA
>PWLA01000080.1 GCA_003559555.1 Gemmatimonadota bacterium
CGTTCGCTGTCCAGGTCGGACGCGGATTCGGCGTCGCCGCCGCAGGCGGCCAGGGCCAGGGCGACCAGGAAGGCAAGGGCTGGAACTTTCAGTCGCTGGGACACGATTATGTCTCCTTTGGTCGAAGATGCCGCACGTGGGATCCGGACCCCGAAGGGGCGCCCCGGGGTTGGATTTCCGAGCCGCCCGGAGGAGAACCGGGGTCTGGGCTTGATGCGACCTGATACACCACCCAGGGCCGGAATGAGCCACCGCCAGCCAGCGCAGGCATGAATCACCTCACCACCGTCATCCCGTACTTTCGCCCCTATCGTCGGGGGCTGGTGGTGGGCCTGTTGCTGGTGGCCATCTCCAACTTCTTCACCGTCATGGGGCCCTGGCTCCTCCGCCTGGCCATCGACGCCCTGGAGGATCCCGAGATCACCGTGGGCCGGATCGGCGTCTACGCCGGGCTCATCGTGGGGGCCGCCATCGTGGGCGGCGCGGCCAAGTACGGCATGCGCGAGCTGCTGAACGGGATCAGCCGCCGGGTGGAGTGCGACCTCCGGTCGGACTTCTTCAAGCACCTCCTCCGCCTGGACGCCGGCTTCTACGGCCGGGAGCGGACCGGCGACATCATGGCCCGGGCCACCAACGACACCCTGGCGGTTCGCCAGGCGGTGGGCCCGGCGGTCATGTACTCGGTGAACACCACCGTCATGTCCATCTTCGCCCTCTCGCTCATGATCTGGATCTCGCCCCGGCTCACGCTGCTGGCGCTGATCCCCATGCTACTCCTGCCGCCGCTGGTCCTGGGCTTCGGCCGGATCATCCACACCCGCTTCGAACGGATCCAGGAGCAGTTCAGCACCATCTCCACCCGGATCCAGGAGAACCTCACCGGCGTCCGCCTGGTGCGGGCCTACGGGCAGGAAGACGACCAGGCCCGGGGGTTCGCCGAGCTGAATCGGGAGTACATGGACCGGAACATGCACCTGGTGCGAGCCGCAGGGCTCTTTCACCCCTCCATGGGGCTCCTCACGGGCATCGCCATGGTGGTGGTCCTCTGGATCGGCGGGCAGGAGGTCATGGCTGCCCGGATCACGGTGGGCGACTTCGTGGCCTTCATCTTCTACCTGAACCTGCTGACCTGGCCCATGATCGCCCTGGGGTGGGTGGTGAACCTCTTTCAGCGGGGAGAGGCTTCCATGGGCCGGATCAACGCCGTCCTGGAGACCCGCCCGGACATCGCTCCCGGGGAAGGGAGGCTGGACGCCACCGACGCCCGGGGCCGGATCCGCTTCGAGGGGGTCAGCTTCCGGTATCCAGGGGCCCACCGGGACGTCCTCCACGACATCTCCTTCGAGGTAGAGCCAGGCGAGACGGTGGCGGTGGTGGGCCCCACCGGCGCCGGAAAGACCACCCTGGTGAGCCTCCTTCCCCGGATCTACGACCCCACCCGGGGCCGCGTGCTCCTGGACGGAGAACCCCTGGACGAGTACAGGCCCGACACCCTGCGAAAGATCGTGGGAATGGTTCCCCAGGACGCCTTCCTCTTCTCCGACACCATCGAGGCCAACGTGGGGCTGGGCCTGGAGACGGAGTGGGAGGCACCCGCCGGGGCCGACCCGGGCGACGACGGCAGCGCCGACGAGCCGTCCGACCCCCGGGTCCTGCAGGCCGCGCAGATCGCCCAGCTCCACGAGCAGGTCAGTGACTTCCCCCGGGGCTACGCCACCTACCTGGGGGAGCGAGGGATCAACCTCTCCGGTGGCCAGAAGCAACGGGCCACCCTGGCCCGTGCCCTCTCCCGGGATCCCACCATCCTGATCCTGGACGACGCCCTGAGCGCAGTGGACACCGAGACCGAGGCCCGGATCCTCTCGGAGCTCCGGGAGACCCTGCGGACCCGGACGTGCTTCCTCATCAGCCACCGCCTCACCGCGGTCATGAACGCCGACCGGATCCTGGTCCTGGACGAGGGCCGGCTGGTGGCGGAGGGGACCCACGACGAACTCATGGCCCGGGACGGGCTCTACGCGGCCCTCCTGCGCCGGCAGCTCCTGGAGCAGGAGGTCCAGGGGGCCGACGACGGCGACACCGGGGCCGACCCGGCGCTGGCCGGCTCCCCGGGCTGAGACCCGGTGGGCCATTTCGGCCCCAGCAGGGTACCAGGGAGAAGCAGCGATTCCGTGGGTCCGGAGCGCCCCCGGTCCTCCTTCCCACGAGACCTCTCTCACCGCCAGGAGTCGGCTTCATGTTCCACCGGAAAGGCAACTCCCAGCCCCTGAGCACGCGTCGGCCAGCCCTGGCCCGCGTCCTCGCCCTGACGGCGGGACTCCTGCTGGCGTCCCCACCGGCGGCGGACGCTCAGGACGCACCGTGGCGCTCCGTACCCCTCCTGGGGCCGGCAATCGCCCCGGTGCCCTTCGGGCCGGGAGAGCACAAGACGTACGAGGTGCGGCTGGGCCGGGTCCGTATGGGCGAGGGCGCCATGGTGGTGCACCGGCCCGAATACGTCCGGGGGCACCGCAGCTATCCCCTCACCATGACGATCCAGGGTGGGCTTCCGCTGGCCCGGGTCAACGACCGGATGGACTCGTGGCTGGACATCCACACCCTGGTGAGTCACCGCTTCATCCAGGACCTGAACCAGATCCGGACCAGCCGGTACCGGGCCTTCGAGTTCTATCCCGAAGAGGGGCGCTACGTGCAGGAGGGAGTGGAGGGGGACCAGGAACTCCCCAGCCCCGATCCGCTGGACGACGTCTCCTTTCTCTACTACGTCCGGAGCCTCCCCCTGGAGGTGGGCGACGTCTACGTCATGAACCGCTATTTCAGGGAGACCGGGAATCCGGTGGTGGTGGAGGTGGTGCGGCGAGACCGGGTGACCGTGCCGGCCGGAACCTTCAACACCATCGTGGTACGCCCCATCATCCGGACGTCGGGGCTCTTCGGCGAGGGCGGCGAGGCCGAGGTCCACTTCTCCGACGACGACCGGCGCCTCATGGTGCACATGAGCTCCCGGGTGCCCATCATCGGAAGCCTCTCGCTGCACCTGAAGGAAGTGACCTACGGCCAACCGCTCCGGGCCTTCAGCGCCAGCAGTCGGGCCGAGGCCGCGCTCCGCTATCTCTCGGAGAACGGAGACCGCCCCTGACCGCTGGGCCAGCGGGCGTCAGATCCGCTCCATGAGAAAGTCAGGGGTGAACTGGATCAGCCAGGACGTGAGAACGGTGAAGGACCCGGTGATCAGGAGGATCCCCAGGATGACCAGGAGCACACCCGAGGCGACCTGAACCGCCGGGAGGAAGCGCCGGAATCGCTTGAAGCCCACCAGGAACCGGTCCAGCGCCAGGGCGGTCAGCATGAAGGGGATGGCCAGCCCCATGGAGTAGACGAAGAGGAGCCCCATCCCGGACCAGAAGGTGTCCTGCACCATGGCGTAGGTGAGGATCCCCCCCAGCACCGGTCCAATGCACGGCGTCCAGCCGGCGCCGAAGGCCATTCCCACCGCCACGGCCCCCAACCGTCCGATGGGGCGGTCGGCCAGGTGCAGCCGGGCCTCCCCCATGAGGGGAGCGAAGCGGAAGGCCCCGGCCAGGTGAAGCCCCAGGAGGAGGATGATCACACCCCCGATCCGGGCGACCCACTCCTCGTAGTACCGAAAGAACTGCCCCAGGAAGGAGGCGGACGCCCCCAGGAGGACGAAGACCAGGGTGAAGCCCAGGACGAAGAGGCCGGCGTGGACCATGGTCCGGCTCCGGTCCACCCCGCCCTCCAGCTCCTCCAGGCTCATGCCGGTGACGAAGGAGAGGTACGACGGAACCAGGGGGAGCACGCAGGGCGACAGAAAGGAGAGGACGCCTGCGCTGAGAGCGATCAGGATTCCCACCTCGGTCATGAGGTCCCTCTCCCGGCCGTCGCCTCAAAGTGATACCCCAGGAGCTTGTACACCAGCTTGGCCACCAGAAAGTCCGGCGCGTGAAGGCCGGGCGCAGGGGCCAGCTCCACCACATCCATGCCCACCACCTCCCGCTCACTGAAGACCCGCCGAAGAAAGCGCAGGGTCGGGTACCAGTCGCCGCCCCCGGGTTCGGGGGTCCCGGTGGAGGGCATGAGAGACGGGTCGAAGTAGTCCACGTCGAAGGTCAGGTAGACACGAGAGCCCAGGGCCTCCAGGGCCCGGTCCATCCATTCGTCGTCCGGGCCGCCGAACATCTCCTGGGCCCAGATCACGTGGACCCCCTCCTCCCGATCCATGACCTCCACCTCGGGGGTGGAGACGGCCCGGATCCCCACCTGCACGAAGTCGGCCACGTCCAGGGTCCGGTAGGCGAAGGAGGCGTGGGACCAGGGCGCTCCCTCGTATCCGTCCCGAAGATCGGCGTGGGCATCCATCTGGAGCACCGATAGCCTCTCTGCTCCCAGCCGGCCGGCGGTGGCCCGGATGGCCGGGGCGCTGATGGCGTGCTCGCCGCCCAGCATGACCGCCAGGCGGCCGTCCAGGACCTCCAGCACCTGTCCGTAGTGGGCCTCCAGCTCCGCCATGGCCGCGGTGGATCCCTCCCGGGTGAGCTCCAGCGCCGGGAGGGTGTGGATTCCGTGCCGGGAGGGCTCGCCTGCGTGCTCCTGGTCGTAGAGCTCCAGGAAGCGGGATGCCTCCAGGATGGCACCCGGGCCGGCCCGGGTGCCGCCGCCGTACGAGGTGGTGGATTCATACGGGACGGGAAGGATCACGGCGCCCGCCCGGTCAAAGCTGGCCTCCGGGCCGTCGAGACCCAGAAAGCGGTGGGGAAGCTCCCAGGGGAGGTCCCGGAGCGCCCGGGGCGGGAGCGGTGGACCCGCGGCGTCGGCGTCGGCGCCTCGGCCCGGAACCTCGGGGTCACGACGGTTGGGCATGCGTGGAGTGTCCTTTGCGGGCAAGGCGGCGTGGGAAGGTCAAACGGTCTCAATGGGGCAGGTGAGCCCGTCGTCGGGGAGCTCCACTCCCGCCTCCTGGCAGGACCGGCAGAGCCCGTAGATCTCCAGCTTGTGGCGTACCGGGCGGAAACCGTACTGCTCCTGGATGCGGCTCTCGATCTGGTTGATCTCCCGGCTGCGGAACTCCAGGACGTCACCGCACTCGGTGCAGATGAGGTGCTCGTGCTCGGGCTGCCGGGAGAGTCGATGCTCGTATCGCTTGAAGCCCTCGCCGAAGTCGTGCTCGGCCACGAGCTTGCTCCGGACCAGGAGGTCCAGGGTCCGGTAGATGGTGGCCTTTCCGATCCGGTCGCCCTCCTCCCGGAGGCGGCTCTCGATGTCGTCCACCGAGAGGTGCTCGTCGGAGGCGAAGACCACCTCGGCCACGGCCTCGCGCTGCTGGGTCACCGGCAGCCCCTGCTCCCGCAGGTAGCGGCCGAAGAGCCGCACGAAGGGGGCCGTAGGGGGATTGGCGTTCACAGGGGTCACGTCGGTTTCACTCCTGAGGTCCGGGCCCCGGATGGGGGTCCAGCTCCTGTACGATCTGGCGAAAGGTGGCGGGGTCACCCTCCACCCGGATGCTTCGGGGGTCACCGGCACCTCCATCCAGGCGCCGGACGACACCCTCCATGATCCGGGGAAGGCGATCCGCCGGTGCTTCACCCTCTTCCTGAAAGGTGGACTCGAAGGCGATCCCCTTCCCCGTCTCCTCGGACCGGTAGGCCAACGTCACCAGGAGCCGGCGGTCCGAGTCCGTGTAGCAGCCCGCCGCCAGCACTCCTGTTTCCCGTCGACCGTTCCGGAGGGGAGGAAAGATCCAGAGGCGATCCAGGCGCGGGGTCCCCACCTGGCTCTCCAGGGCCCGGAGCGCCCGGGCCACGGCGTCGGGAACGCCCGGATCGTCCTCCGCCATCAGATACGTGCTTCCTGCCCCTGCGGTTCCCCTTCCGCAGATGCGTCGCTGGCGTCGGGGAGGACCCCGGCGGTGGCCTGGACCACGTTCTGGACCACTTCGTCCACCTCGCCCTGCACCAGCGCGCCCGACGCCCGGACGTGGCCTCCGCCGTCGAACTGCCGGGCCAGCTGGTTCACGTCGGCCTGTCCGTTGGAGCGAAACGAGATCTTGACCGAGCCGTCCTCCATCTCCCGGAACAGAATCGCCACCTCGGCCCCCTTCACCTCCCGGGGGACGTCCACCATGCCCTCCAGGTCGTCAGGCGTGCAACCCAGCTCCCGGTAGGCGTTTCGGGGCACGATCATCCAGGCCACCTGGCCGTCGTGGGCGGTGGCGAGGGTTTCCAGGGCCCGTCGCAGGAGCCGGAAGCGGCGCAGGGGATGGGAGCCGTAGATCCGCCTGTAAAGCTCATCGGGGGAGGCGCCCAGGGCGATGAGCTCGGCGGCCACCCGGTGGACCCCGGGGGTGGCGTTGGAGAAGCGGAAGGAGCCGGTGTCGGTGAGGATGGCGGTGTAGAGGCCCCAGACCACCGCCTGCGTCCAGGGCCCGCCGGCCTCGACCATGAGGTCGAAGACCAGCTCGCCGGCGGCGGCGGCCCCGTCGTCCCGGAGCGCCAGCCCCTCGATGGGCCGGTCCCCCGGCGGATGGTGGTCGATCACCACCTTGGGGATCCCCTCGAGCATGGGGTTGAGCCGGCCAATCCGGGTCACCTCGCCGGTGTCCACCACCACGCAGAGATCCGCAGCCTGACAACGACGGAGCGCCGCCTCGGAGCCGGCGGACAGAATCCGGGACGGATCGTGGATCAGGAACCGGTACTGGTCCGGGAAGGGGGTTGGATTCACGATCCACGCCTCCTTGCCCGCCTCCGACAGGTACGAGAGGAGCGCCGCCTGGCAGCCCGTCCCGTCGCCGTCGGCGTTCAGGTGGGTGGTGAGGACGACGCTGGTGGCGCCCTCGAGCGCTTCCAGCACGGCCTTCACCGGCCCCCGCCTGGACTCTGGAATCTCATAGTTCACCCTGCAGCTCTCCCGGTCTGGTGTGCACGGTGAAGGCTAGAGAAGACGGGACCCGCAATCAAGGGCGAGGGCGGCCGAAGGGGAGGCGCCTGCGGAGCTTGGCCCAGTTGGAGGCGGCGAAGACGTGGAGGGGGGCCCGTCGACCTTCCACCCGGGCCTCGGCCAACGCCTCCAGGAGCGCCTCCGGTTCGTTGGGGTGCCAGGGAAGACGGAGTCGCACGTTTCCCACCTCCCCCACCGTGTGAGCGTCGGAGCCGGCGCCGTGGAGCTTCCCGTGCGATCGGGCCAGCTCCAGGGCCTTCCGGTTGGCCTTCCGGGAGCGGAGGCGCGCGTTGAAGACCTCCACCACGTGCACCCGGGGGGCCAGCTCCCGGGCAAAGCGCCCCGAGCCCCCCTTCCCCGCCGCAAACGGATGCGGCAGGTAGACGATCCCCCCCTGCTCCCGGATCCGACGGCAGGTCTCGTGGGCGGAGGTCCCCCGGGGAATGGCCTCCGAGAGGTAGAGCCCGATGACGTCGATCCCCTCGGCGGTCTTGACCTCCTCGCCGGGAATCACCCGGTCGGGATGGGCCCGGGCCATCTCCAGGGCCACCTCAAGTCGGTTGTGGTCGGTGATGGCGATCCGGTGAAGTCCCTGGCTCCGGGCCCGCTCCAGCACCGCCTCGGGATCCGAGAGGCAGTCCCACGAATCCCACGTGTGCAGGTGGAGGTCCACCTGGAGAAGGGAGGGACGGGCCTGGCTCACGATGCCTCGCTCCGGAGCCGTTCCATGAGCTCCCGGGCCGCCCGGACCAACTCGTCCCGGGTCCCCTGGTTCGGGATCACGTGGTGGGCCCGCCGACGCTTCTCTTCCGGGTCGCCCTGGGCCGCCATGATCCGCTCGGCTTCCCGGGGCGGGAGGCCCCGGTCCTCCACCAGGCGACGACGGCGCTCCTCCGCCGAGGCGTGGACCACGACCACCCGGTGGAAGGCGTCGAAGAGCCCGGCCTCGAAGAGGAGGGGGACCTCCGAGACCAGGATCGGGTGGCCCTCGGCCTCCCGGGCCCGGACCCACGCCTCCCGGAGCTGGGCGATCCGGGGGTGGAGGATGGACTCCAGGCGCTTTCGTGCCTCCGGGTCGGAGAAGACCATTTCCCGGACCGCAGCCCGGTCCAGCCCTCCATCGGGGCTCCGGGCCTCGGGGCCCAGGGCCTCCACCACCTGCTCCAGGGTGTCCGTCCCCGGCGCCACCGCCTGGCGGGCCAGCTCGTCGGCACTCACCACGGGCACCCCCATCTCCGTCCACACCCGGGCCACGGTGGACTTGCCCGAGGCCACGTTTCCGGTGAGCCCCACGTGCAGGGTCACTCCGTCCTCCGGACCGTACTCCGCCGCCGCCAGAGCCGCACCTGGATCCAGATCACCGTCCCCACCACCAGGATCAACAGGAAGGGAACGGGTCCCGGGAGCCCCCCGGCCAGGAGCGCCCGCACGGTCCCGGCCACCCCCAGCCCCAGCGCCACGTAGAGGGCCGCCCATCCCACGACGCCAGGGAGGTCGTAGGCCAGGAAGCGGGGGTAGGTGATTCCGCTCACCCCGGCCACCGGGGGCATGAGGGTGCGCACGAAGGCCACCATCCGTCCGCCCGTCACTGCCAGGAGGGAGTGGGCGCGGAAGAGCCCGGTGGCCCGGAGGTGGGCCCGTCCCACCAGCGACCCCAGGCGTCCAAAGCGGCCGTTCAGGACCCGGCTCCCCCGGCGCCCCAGCCAGTAGCCCACCGAATCGCCCACCAGGGCGCCTCCCATGGAGGCCGCCAGGACCCCCTCCCAGGGCAGGAGCCCCTGGTGGGCCAGGGCCGCACCGGTGGCCAGGGCCACCCCGGCCGGCACCACCATCCCCAGCGGCACGGCGGTCTCAGCCACGGCCATCACGAAGAGGAGGAGGGGCCCGGAACGCAGGAGCACGTCCGGCGACATCTCCATCACCGGCGGCCTGCCTGCCGCACACCCTCCCGGACGATGTCATCGTCGGTTCCGAACTCCCCATCCGGTCCCGCCGCGATCACCCTGAAGCTCTCGCCCGTCACCTCCAGGCGGTACCGGGTGCCCCAGGCATCATGGCGGGAGCGCTCCTGGGGATACCGCCGGTCCAGCCAGGCGTCGAACTCGCCCCGGGCCGTGGGAAGCCCCCCCCGGGTCTCCTGGTGGAACTCCAGGTCGTCCACCATCTGGTTCATCTCCTGGGTGGTCATCCAGTGGTAGGCCGGATACATGAGGGGCTCGGAGTGCTCCAGGATCACCGCCCTGGACTGGGGGAAGGTGAGACCCAGGGCCAGGAGGATGACCAGTGCAAGAAAGAACTTTCCCATACGCTCAGCTCTCGGTAGTGATGCCTGTCGAGAAAACCGTGGTCAACGGAGCCGGCGCATCTGCCGGGCCCATCGGAGGTAGCGCTCCGTCTCGTCGGCCGGCGGCCGGGCCGTCGGGTCGCCGTAGGCCGTATCCAACCTCCACGCCAGGTACGATGGGGGCGGGAGGGGGAGGAAGGGAGGGCGCCGGTACCAGCCCCGTCGCCGGGCGGCCCACGCCAGTCCCAGTAGGGCCGGCACGGTTCCTGGCCGTCGGAGCGCCAGCTGGAGCATCTGCCAGTACACGGGTCCTCCCTGCCGGAGTCGGGCCCCGGCACCGGGACTCCCGTCCCACTCCGGGGTAGGTCGATATGCGGCAATGTAGCACACCGCCCCCCATTGCCCAACTCGCCCAACGTCGGTTGCCCGACGGGGCAGCGATGGCCACCTTTGCAGGACACATGACCGACTTCAACGCATTCGTCAGTCCGGAATATCCCGTCCTCCACACCATCTTGCCTGCGGAGGAGACCCCCGAGAGCATTCCCGAGGGCTTCTCAGGACTCTCGTTGGCACTGCTGGTCAAGGGCATCCCTTCGTTTCTGGCCACCATCCCGGTGGCCCGGGATGACGTGGACCGGGTGTCCAGCTCCCTGGAGGCTGGAGACGTGCGGGTGGCGGTGGTGGGGATGTCGGTGGATGAGAGCGAGCTCCCTCCAGGGGCGGCGCCGGCGGCCGAGCCGTGGAAGGAGGGCGCGGATGACGAGCCCCCGTCCCTGCCTGCCGCCTTCCTGAGCCTGGTCTGCGCCGACGGCCGGAAGATCGGGGTCGCCCGGATCGTGGCCCGGGAAGGAACCGCCTCACCGGAGGAGGTGGCCCGCTTCGTACTCAAGCAGATCGCCCGGGGCGTGCAGATCCCCGACCTGGCGCAGGCCGGCTGAGCCGACAGGCTGACCGACCTTCCAACCTGAACCAAAACCCCACTTGCATATGGTCAAGGTTCCCCTCTATCCCCAGGGCACCCGCATCCGGGTGCGCCGGGGCGACTATCCGCTGGATCCGGCGATGGTGGGCCGTGAAGGCACGGTGATCCTCCTGCACCGGACCCGGAAGCGCCGATACGGCATCCAGCTCGACGGCGAGGACCGCATTCGCGCCTTCGACGAGTCGGAGCTGGAGGCCACCGCGGCGGCGTCCGGCATCGGGGAGGCCGGAGCCCACCGGGGCGGCGGCGGAAGCGACGTCCCCTCCTGACATGAGCAACCGACTGACCCGGGAATCCAGCCCGTACCTCCGACAGCACGCCGACAACCCGGTAGACTGGCATGCCTGGGGGCCGGAAGCTCTGGAGCTGGCCGTCGAGACCGATCGGCCGATCCTGCTCTCCATTGGATACTCGGCCTGCCACTGGTGCCACGTCATGGAGCGGGAGTCCTTCTCGGACCCCGAGGTGGCGAAGCTGATGAACCAGGGCTTCGTGAACATCAAGGTGGATCGGGAGGAGCGCCCGGACGTGGATTCCATCTACATGCGGGCGGTACAGTCGCTCACCGGCCGGGGCGGATGGCCCCTCACCGTCTTCCTCACCCCTGACGGGCGTCCCTTCTACGGGGGCACCTACTTTCCGCCGGAGCCCCGCCACGGGATGCCCTCCTTCCGGCAGCTCCTCGAAGCCACCCTCTCGGCCTGGCGGGAGCGACGGGACGACGTGGAGAGCTCGGCCACCGAGATCACCCAGGTGCTCGAGCGGGCCAGCCGGGGCGCCCCCGGGGGAGATCCCCAGGAGGAGCCCTCGACTCCAGGGCTGGACGAGGGCCTCCCGGTCCGGGCGGCCCAGGGACTCCTGCGGCACCTGGACCCCACCCACGGCGGCTTCGGCCGGGCACCCAAGTTCCCGCAACCGGCGGTGCTGGAGTTCCTCCTGGCGCATCACGCCGCCACCGGGGAGCCCGGCGCCCTGGAGGCGGCGACCCACACCCTGCGCTCCATGGCCCGGGGCGGCATCCGGGACCACCTGGCCGGCGGCTTTCACCGGTATTCGGTGGACCGTCGCTGGCTGGTCCCCCACTTCGAGAAGATGCTCTACGACAACGCTCTCCTGGCGCCGGCGTACCTCCGGGCCTACCAGCTCACCGGAGAGGTGGAGCTCCTGGAGGTGGCGGTGGAGACGCTGGACTACCTCCTGGCCGACATGCGCACGCCCGACGGCGCCTTCTACGCCGCCCGGGACGCCGACTCGGAGGGAGAGGAGGGCGCCTACTACGTCTGGGACCGGGACGAGGTGGATGAGCTGCTGGACGCCGACGACGCCCGCATCTTCCGGCTCTGCTACGACGTCTCCAGCTCGGGGAACTTCGAGGGCCGAAACATCCTCCACCTCCCCCACGACCTGGAGGGCGTGGCCCGAAACGAGGAGCTGAGCCTGGACGAGCTCTCGGCCGTCCTGGCCCGCTGCCGCGCTCGCCTCCTGGAGGCCCGGGACGAGCGGGTCCCTCCGCAGCGGGACTCCAAGGTGCTGGCCAACTGGAACGGGCTCACCCTCCGGGCCCTGGCCGAGGTGGGCGCCGCCCTGGGCGACACCGAGGACTGGCGAGAGACCGGCCGGCGCTACCTGGAGGCGGCCCGGGAGGGGACGGCCTTCCTTCTCACCGCCCTCCGGCCCCGGGGCAGGCTCCTGCACCAGGTGCCGGCGGAGGGCGACCGTCACATCCCGGCCTTCCTGGACGATGTGGCCGCCATGGGCCACGCCTGCTTTTCGCTGCACGAAGCCACCCTGGAGGCTCGCTGGCTGGAGGAGGCGGTGGCGCTGGCCGACGAGGTGGAGGACCGATTCCGGGACGAGTCGTCGGGGCTCCTCTTCGACACCCCGGACGACGGCGAGAACCTGGTCGTGCGGCCCCGGGAGGTGGTGGACAACGCCGTGCCCTCGGGGAACTCGCTGGCTGCCGAGCTCTTCGTGCGGGTGGGGCGACTCCTGGGTCGACCGGAATGGGAAGAGGCGGCCCGGGAGCTGGTGGAGGCCCAGGCCGACGGGCTCGTCCGGATGCCCACCGGCTTCGGGCGCCTGCTCACGGTGGCGCGAATCCTGACCCTCCCTCCGGTGGAGATCGCCCTGGTGGACGGTGACGGACTGGACCCGCTCCTGGCCCGGGCCCACCGACTCTTCCTCCCGGGTCGGGTCATCACCGGCCGGCTGGAGGGCGAAGCGCCTCCCTTCCCCACCCCCCTGCTGGAGGACCGGGACGCCCGGGAGGGACGGGCCACCGCGTACGTCTGCCGTAACTACGCCTGCCAGGCGCCGGTGACCACGCCCGAGGAGTTGGACCAGGCCCTGGAGGCGGTGGTGTCGGCGGAATAGGCCCCGGCCGCCTCTCCTTGGCCGACCGTGGCCTCCGGACTATCTTTTTCAGGCCATCGTGGTCCGCCTCGCCGCGGCCCGTCCCACGTGCGACACCCTTCGAACCCGACCCCGGACCTCGTCCAGATGAACGGAGATCCGATGACCCACGACACCAGCACCGAGACCGAAGCCCCCACCGCCCAGGCGGACGCCCGGGAACGTCACGGTCTCGGCGACGACGACCTTCTCCAGATGTACCGCACCATGCTCACCGCCCGGACGGTGGATGACCGGGAGATGAGCATGAAGCGGCAGGGGAAGATCTTCTTCCAGATCTCCGGCGCGGGGCACGAAGCGGTGCAGGTGGCGCTGGCCCGGCACCTTCGCTCAGGCTCGGACTGGCTCTACTTCTACTACCGGGATCGGGCCTTCGCCCTGGCCATGGGCCAGACCCCCAAGGATCACCTCCTGCAGGCGGTGGGGGCGGCCGACGACCCGGCCTCCGGCGGCCGGCAGATGCCTTCCCACTTCGGCGACACCCGCTACCGGATCGTGAGCACCTCGTCGCCCACCGGAACCCAGTTCCTGCAGGCGGTGGGGAGTGCCGAGACGGGCTGGCGGGCCCGGCAGTTGGACGAGATCCGCCAGCGCATCGACGCGTTCGAGGACGACGAGGTGGTGGTGGTATGCACCGGTGACGGGACCACCTCGGAGGGGGAGTTCTGGGAGTCGCTGAACACGGCCTGCAACCTGAAGCTCCCGGTGATCTACCTGGTGGAGGACAACGAGTACGCCATCTCAGTGCCGGTGGAGGTGCAGAC
>PWLA01000159.1 GCA_003559555.1 Gemmatimonadota bacterium
GCGGCGTCAGGCGGCGTCGGAGCGTCTCACCGATGCACTGGGGCATCGCTTTCGACACTCCTCCTACCCTGACACCGCAAGACCCCGTCCCGGTGGTCCCTGCCCTTCTTCAACGGCCTTCAAGCGGACTCCGGCAGAAGGGGCCTGGTGGACAGATCCGGCGGGGGCGGGTACTCTCTGGATGCCGGTGCGAACGGCGCACTGCGGACCTCCAGCCCCAGCCACCATGCAGAACGCAGCCCACCCCCCGCGCGCTCAAGTCGGGTCCAGCGCTCCGACCCCGACTCCCCTTACGGCCATCGTGACCCCCTGGATCGCCACAGCCGTACTGGCGCTGGGCCTCGTCGTCGCGGCGCCCCTTCACCTGGATGCCGCCACGGACCCGGGCAGCGCGGCAAGCCAGGCCACCGAGACGCCCCACACGGAGCTCACCGGCTCCCGCCCCGCCGCCGACTCCTCGCCGGAGGGGGCCGTGGAGCGAGTCCTCCTCATCTTCAGCACCCCGGTGCAGGCCAACCTCTCGCAGATCGTGGTCATCGGTCCCGACGACTGGACCGTTCCGGCCAGCCGAGCGGCCCATCCCGACGCCCAGGCCACTGACCAGCTCGTGGTCCGGTTCCAGGCGCCCCTCCCCGACGGCGCCTACCGGGTGGAATGGCGAACCGTCGCGCCGGATGGCCACGTGGTCTCGGGGGACTTCGGCTTCCAGGTCACCGACGCACCGCCGGAGGCTCGCCGGCCTGCCGATCCCGAGGCCGCCGAGGCCCCGGACGAGGACACGGCGATCCCCACGGGCATGATCCCGCCAGGCACCGGTCAGCGCTGGCTCCATCTCCTGGCCACCGTGCTCCTGCTGGGGGTGGTGGCCTTCCGCTACGGCACGCTGGGCCCCCTGGGCTCCGACGGGATCTTCGAGACGGTGAGGGAGCGAGCCGACGCCGGACTCCAGCGGTTCGCCTGGGTGGGGGTGGTCCTCCTGGTCATCACGCTGGGCACCCGGCTGCACCAGCAACTGGGCGAGCTGGCGGGGGGGGAGGGGCTGGCCTGGGAGTTCCTCCCCCACCTCCTCTTTCAGACGGCATGGGGCGCCGGGTGGTGGGCTCACCTGATCGCCCTGCTCCTGGTGGGCATTGGACTCGTCCTCCTGGGCCGCCCCGGCGCCGGGGCACGGGCCTGGAGCACGCTGATCGGAGCCGCCGTCCTCCTCCCTCTGGTCCCCACCCTCCAGGGCCACGCCATGGGTTCGGAGCTCCAGGCGGTCACGGCACCGGCCATGTACCTCCACGTGGCCGCCGTGGGAACCTGGCTGGGGGGGCTGCTCATGCTGATCCTGGTGGGACTTCCGGCGGTGCGGAAACTGGGCGGCGGATCCGGCGCTCTCCCGCCCCTGGCCCGCATGGTGAACGCCTTCTCCCGGGTGGCCCTCCCGGCCGTGGCCCTCCTGGTGATCACCGGTGGGGTGACCTCGTTCATCCAGGGCGGGGGGCTGGGCGGGATCCTTGGGACCACCTGGGGCCGCACCCTCCTCCTGAAACTGGCGGTGGTGGCCGCAGCCTTCTTCCTGGGCTTCTACAACTGGCGGAAGGTCCGCCCCTCCCTTCCCGGCAACCCGGATGCGGGCACGCTCCGGATTCCGGCCACCGTCGAGGCCATGCTGGGGATCGTGGTCCTCCTGATCACCGCCGCCCTGGTGGCCACGCCCCTGCCGTGAGGCGCCCCATGCACGACGGGCCCGGTCCATGGTGGACCGGGCCCGTCTCGTTCAGACCGCTTCGGGGTCAGTTCGTGTTTCGCGCCACCTCGTGGAAGAGCACCGGCTTGATCTGAACACCCATGGGGGCCTGCGGCGGCCCCTGGAAGGTGAAGCTCCGGGAGAGATCGAAGTCTACCAGGACGACCACCTCTTCTCCGCCCTCGATGACCAGGTCGCCGTTCAGGTTGACCCGGAGGAACCCGCTGGGAACGGTGGCGGCCTTGTCGTAGCTGTCGTCACTGAAGGTGTATCCCTCGGCCAGCGTCACGTGGGCCGAATCCACCACCAGTCGGAGCTGTCCGTATCGGTCCTCCGGTACCGGGACCTGGTCGGTGAGCTGGACCTCGATCCCCTCGTGCAGCTCCATGAGGTCGAAGTAGAGCAGGTCCTCGTCGGCCACGAAGAGATCCACATGGCCATCACCCCCACCCACCAGGTAGATCTGGGAGATCCAGACTTCGGCCATGCTCACCTGCTGGGCCGACATGGGGGTCTCCTGCGCGGCAGTCGGCCCGTATCCCGCCACCTGTAGGGCCGAAACGGACCCGGCGCCCGGCGCACCGGTGAGCTGGACCTGGAAGGTGGCGTCACCGGAGGTATCGGACGGCGAGCTGTCGCATCCGGCGGCCAGGAGCAGGAACCCGACCAGGCTCAGGGCGGCGACGAGGGATCGGGACGTAGTGTTCTTCATATTCATCTTGAACAACCTCCTCATGAGGCGATGGTGTGGTGGGCCGATGGGCCCGTGCTGCCGTGGATCAAGTGCATGAGCCGTGCCAGCGTCCGCCGGTCCGTTCCGAGCTCAAGTAGAGCGTGCACTTCGCAGGCCCACGGTCCACCCATGCACCAAAGTAGTGCTCATTATTTCTGGTCTGCACCATTTTGGTGCACAGTCAATCCGTCCCCTCAATCACCACCCGAACCGCATTCTGGAGGATTCCCCGGGCCACCCTGCCGTCAGAGGGGTCCGCAGCGTGGAGCCAGGTCCCCGACCGGAGATCCAGGACCAGGGTGATCCGGTCGTCCGGGCTCAGGGTGAAGGCCTGGGGCCGCTCCACCACCAGGGGACCGTCGCTCAGGTCCACCTCCACCTGGGAGGGAAACTGCGACTGACCCGGTGAGTCGGTGATCTCGGCTCCCACCGCCACGAAGGCTACGGCCACCCGGTCGTATTCCCCGGCCGGCACCGAGCTACGGGCCACCTCGGCCCGGGTTCCCGCCGCCAGATCCAGCGTCACGGTCTGGGGCCCGTCGGTGACGTCCACCTCTTCCCCTTCGGAGTTGATGAGACGGAGGGCAAAGGTCACCGAGAGCGTTCCCTCCAGCGGCCCCCCCAGCCCCACCGGCGGAGCGCCAGCGGTGGACCGGCCCAATCCGTCCGACCCGGTGAAGCTCCCGGCCACCGTGGGCACTTCGGTCTCGTCGGAGGCCACCTCCACCGAAACCTCCGAGGCCCCGCCGGCGGTGAGATTCCCGCAGCCCGCCGCGCCCAGGGCCAGGACCGCCGCCAACGCCAGCGCGACTGCTGCTGCTGCGAACCGGGGGCCCCGTGACCTCCGGGTGCGCCCGGGTCTCGTGATCGTCTCTTGGGTCTGAGGTTCCTGTATCATGGCAACATCCCTCGGTGTCATTCGTTCATGAGTGCCTGAACCCGGTCCAGCGCCGTCCGACAGCCCAGACGCCCCAGGATGCGTGCCGCCTCCTGGAGCCGGGCCCGGCCGGTGTCCGGCTCGCCGCGCTGCTGATCGTAGCGCCCGTAGACCTCCAACGTCCGGGCACGCTCGAAGTCCGGAAGCCCCTGCTCCCGGATCACCTCCAGCGCCCGTTCGAAGAAGACGAAGGCGTCGGCGTGGCCCCGGGCCGCGGCCACCCGTCCCAGTACACGGTACACCTCCGGCAGACGGGGGGTCACGTGGGCGGTGAGCGCCAACTCCTCGGCGTCCCGGGCCATCTGGCCCGCCTCCAGCGTCCGGCCCTTCTCCAGGAGGACCTCCGCCAGGTTCACGCCGATGGTCACCTGGGCATCGGGCCGGCGGGCGGCTTCCAGGGCATGTCGGAAGGCCACCTCGGCGTCCGGGTCCAACCCCCTGGCCTGGAGGATCTGCCCCCGGGCGTTGGAGAGGATGGCCCGGACCTCACCTTCCACCTCCTCCCCGGTCGAAGCCTCCTCGGCCCGTTCCTTCGCCCGTTCCCAGTGCTCTCCAGCCTCCAACAGGCGCCCCTCCTCCCGGGCGACAATGGACCGGTTCAGCTCCAGGTGCCAGCCTTCCGGGGCCTCGGGTCCCAGGCGGCGCACCCACGGCTCGGCCTCGTCGTAGCGCATCCGGGCCAGCTCCCAGAGCCCCCGATCCACGGCCACGTTCCCGGCTCCCACCGCCGCGGTGGCTGCGTGCTGGGCGTCCTCTGCGTCCCGGGCCAGGGCCAGGACCTTCAGGTACCGGGCCTCGGCCGTCTCCCACCGCCCGGCGGCCCGGGCGATCCGGGCACCGGTGATGAGCGCCGGAAGCGCGACCCGCCGATCCGGGAGACGGGTGGCCTGGCCAAGGGCCGCCTCGATGAAGGCTTCCGCCTGTCGGAGGTGCCCCATGGCCCATTCGGCTTCGGCGCCGGCCAGCAGGGCATCCAGAGCCGCCCGGGGATCGTCGTCCGCCAGGGCATGGATGGCCCGAGCGGCCGAATCGTACAGGGTTGCGAGGTGCTCGCGCATCCGCTCCAGGACCCCCGGAATCAGCTCGTCCACCTCCTCCGGGTCCACCAGCCGCTCTCCCACGGTGCCCAGCTCGCCGGAGCCGGCCCACCGGCGCTCCGCGTCGGGGCGGGCCGCCGCAGCCACCTCATCCAGAAGGGGGCGCAATGCCTCCACCTCCGGCAGCAGCCGGCGGATCTCCTCCACGGAAAGGTGTTTCATCTCGGCGATGTCCGGCTCCAGGATCCAGGTCGCGCTGCGGTACGGCATGGGGAGCGCATCCCATTCCTCTCCTCGTGCACAGGGCATGCCAGGTCGAGGACGAGGTATGCCAGGTCGCGGATGGGGGATGCCAGGTCGCGGATGGGGTATACCAGCGCTTCGGCCGGCGCCCTGCCCGATGGACGGACCCGAGGTGAACGGACCCAGAGCGGCGAGGTCGGGACATCGGACCCTACTCCGGGCGATGCACCACTTTGGTGCGCGTGCACCAGATTGGTGCACCATCCAGGTGCCCGGCCCGCCACCCTCACGGAGACTCCGAGTCGATTCCCAGGGCCCTCACCCTTCGGGTGAGGGTGTTCCGGTGGATCCCCAGGATCTCGGCGGCGTCGGCCATGACCCCATCGGTGTACGCCAGCACCCGAATGATGTGGTCCCGCTCCACCTCCTCCAGCGAGGTGGTGGGCGGATACCCTTCGGCAGCCGTCCGCTCCCGGGAAGAGACCCGGGGGGCGTCGGCACCCACGGTGACGTCCTGGGGACGGATCCATCCTCCCTGGCAACGCTGCACCGCCCGGTCCAGCACGTTGCGGAGCTCCCTGACGTTTCCGGGCCAGGAATGGGCCCGGAGCATTCGCAGCACCTCCCGATCCAGCCCTTCCACCCGCCGTCCGTACACCCGGCTGAAGTAGCCGGCGAAGTGGATCACCAGCTCCTCCAGGTCCTCCAGCCGCTCCCTGAGTGGAGGAAGAGCGATCCGGTTCACCGCCAGCCGGTAGTAGAGATCTTCCCGAAACTCGTCGGCCGCCACCTCCTCCTCCAGCTCCCGGTTCGTGGCCGCCACCACCCGGACATCCACCCGCACGGGGCTGGTGCCTCCCACCCGCTCCACCTGCCCTTCCTCCAGCGCCCTCAGGATCTTGGCCTGCAGGATGAGGCTCATGTCGCCCACTTCGTCCAGGAGGAGCGTCCCTCCGTGGGCCCGCTGGAAGCGGCCCTCCTTCCGGGCTACCGCCCCGGTGAAGGCCCCCCGCTCGTGGCCGAAGAGCTCCGATTCCAGAAGATGCTCCGGGATGGCGGCGCAGTTGATGGCCACGAAGGGCCCGGTTCGGCGGTCGCCGGCCCCGTGGATGGCCCGGGCCACCAGCTCCTTCCCCGTCCCCGACTCCCCGCTCAGCAGGACGGGAGAGGAGGCGCCGGCCGCCTCGGCGATGGAGCGAACCACTCGGGCCATGGCAGGCCCGGACCCGACCAACTCCGGCTCATCGGCCAGTTCCTCGGGATCCGGAAGCCGGATTCCGCCTTCGATCCTCGACCGCCGCCGGATCTCCCGAGCCAGCTCGGAAGCCACCAGCGGTTCACGCAGCAGGAGGCCGGCCCCCAGCTTCCGGGCCGTCAGGGCCAGCTCCAGCGAGGCGCCGGGCGCCGACACCAGGAGCGGGCCGCTCCCCTCCGGCCGCTCGGCCACCTTCGCCGCCAGCTCCGGTCCTCCCTCCGGGTGGCCCAACGAGACCAGGACGATGGCCTCCGGTTCCTCGGCCAGGGCCTGGAGGAAGGGGCTCGCCCGGCGGAAGGCATGCCAGCGGACCCCGGCCTCCTCCGCCGCAGCAGCCGCCTCCCCTTCCCCCTCCTGCGAGATCAGGCCGATGACGGTCCGGGGCATGGCGAAGGGTCTCCGGGCGTTGGGAGGGCTGAGAAGTATGCACCAAGTCAGTGCATGTCATAATCTACATGCACTATTCTGGTGCGCCACCCCGGGGTGGCCCGGCCTCCCCCGAAACCCCGCCCTCAGCGGTTCGAGCCCCCGCCCCCCGGACGCCGCCCCGCCGCCGGTCCGCGCTCCAGCTTCTCCTGCTGCTCCAGGAAGGGCACGCCCTCGGTGATCCACGCCGGTGCCTCGGCCCCGTTCAGGTAGTGGTCGAACCACTCCAGCGTCCGCCGGTGATAGTCCAGCTGATTGGGCTCCTGCCGTAGCGAGTGGTTCTCCCCCTCGTAGACCAGGAGCACGAAGTCCTTGCCGGCCCGGCGAGCCGCGTTGTAGAACTCCACGCCCTGGTTGAACTCCACCGCGCCGTCCTCGGTGCCGAAGGCCATGAGGAGCGGGGTGTTCATCCGCTCGATGTGATGGACCGGCGAGTTGGCCCGGTAGCTCTCGTAGTCCTCCCACCACGGAACCTCCATGCGTCCCTGGGAGATCTCGAAGATCCGGGCGTCGGTCCCTCCGGTGTTCCAGTAGAACGAGAGGTACATGGACATGAGGTTCGTCAGGGGCGCCCCGGCCACCCCTGCGGCGAACCGGTCGGTCTGGGTCACCGCGAAGGTGGTCTGGTAGCCGCCCCAGGAGTGGCCGATGATCCCCACGCGCTCGGGGTCCACCGGAGCCGCCTCCAGCGCGGCGTCCAGGGCGGGCAGCACCGATTCCATGAAGGCCACGCCCGGGTTGCGGTCGCGGTAGACGATGTCGGGCTGGAAGACGAAGTAGCCGTTGTGGCTGAAGACGGTGGTGTTGTAGGCGCTGCGCTCCGAGGGGTTCATCCAGCTGTGGAGGATCTGGGAGCGCCGCTCGTAGTGGTAGACGATCATGGGGTACTCCCTGCCGGGCTCGTAGTCCGCCGGGTAGAAGAGGGCCCCCTGCAGCGGCTCGCCCCATTCGTTCTCGTAGTCCACCAGCTCGGCGTGACCCCAGTGGAAGCGGTCCAGGACGTCGGTGTTGACCGCGGTCACCTCACTGCGGTCAGCGAAGGATCCGTCGGTGATGTGGACCCGCGGCGGGAGGTCGTAGCGCTGCTCCACGAAGATGTAGCGGTCGGCCTCGTCGGCCCTGGCCAGCCGTCCGATGGAGGCCGCCTCGTAGATGAGGGGCTCCACCCGGCCGTCGGGGTGCAGCCGGGCGTACCCCGACTCCTTGGTCCAGTGGCCGAAGCGGGAGAGATAGAGGGGCTCGTCGGAGGCGTGGGCGGGCTCGTCGAAGTCCAGGCGCACGACCCGGTGCCGCACGTCCTCCTCGTCGCCCCGGGTGAGGCGCTCCCCCCCGCTGCCGTCCGGAGCCACCCGCCAGACGTCGTAGCGATCGTAGAGAAGCACCGCCTCGTCATCCTCCATCCACCCGCCGCTCCCGTAGGGCGGGGGCTGATCCACCGTGTGATCGTTCTCCTGGTTCACGAACACCGCCGGCAGCTCCGAAGTGAGATCCCGCCGGACCCCGTCCTCCAGATCGTAGCTGTGCCACTGGTCGTCCTCGAAGAAGAGGAGGTAGCGGCCCTCGGGGCTCGTCCCGTACGAGAACTGGATCCGCTCCAGGAGGAGCTCCCGCTGACCGGTGGCCACGTCCACCGCGTACATGTCCCGGTAGACTGGCCCGAACATCCGCTCCTGGGCATAGGGTCCGCTGTCCTGGAGGAGGGCCCCGTCCTCGTCACCGATGAGGCTGATGGTCTCGTCCAGAGCCATCCCACCCAGGACCACGGTGGCGCCGGAGGCCGGACCCCAACCGGTGAGATCGGAGCGGGTACGGAGCTGGTTGGCCCGGACGCGCTGCTGGGGCACCGGATCGATGTCCCGGGCATGCCAGATCTCCAGGCCCGGCGCCTCTTCGGCTTTCCGCTCCTCTTCGGCCTCCTGCTCCTCCTCGTCGTCCTCGGCCTCGTCCTCCGGATCCGCCTCTCCTTCGTCCTCTGCCGGCTCCCGGGGGACGGTGGAGAAGAAGATCCGGGATCCGTCCTCCGCCCACCGGAGACCCCGGAAGTCGGTGATCCGCCGCTCCTCCTCCGCTTCACCGGCCACCGCACCCATGACCGGGCCTTCGAGTCGCCAGTGCTCGGGCTGGTCCCCATCCACCCCGGACCAGGCCAGGACGGCCATCAAGGTGTCGCCCCGCACGGTATCAGGATCGGAGCGCAGAACTGCCACGTCGGTCGCTTCTTCCCTCCAGGTCAGCTCGCTGAAACGGGCCTCCTCCGAGTGAAGGGGTCGAAGGGTCCGGGCCGGAGCGTCGTAGACCCGAACACCGTTGCCCGCCATCCCCTCGGCGTCCACCACCATGGCCAGGAGCGGCTCCTCGTCGTGCCAGCTCATCTCGGCCACATTCCCCATGTTCAGTTCCAGGCCGGTGGCCAGGTCCCGGATCACCACGTCCACCCCGCTGTGGTCGTCGTCACTGCTTCCGCCGTAACGCCGGAGGGCCAGGAAGGCGCCGTCCGGAGAGAAGTTCCAGCCGGCCACCCGGGAACGTCGGGTGGTATCCGCGGTGGCCAGTTCCACCAGGACCAGGTCGTTGCGGATGCGCTCCCCTTCCCTCTCCAGTCGCTCCCGCTCCTCCTCGCCCGGGCGCACAGCCACCGCCACCCACCGGCCGTCGGCAGAGAACTCGGAGCGAATTCCGTTTTCCACGACCACCACGTCGTCGCCGTCGGTTCGCCGAATCCGGACCTTCCCATCGGCGTCCACCCGACTGATGGTGGCGGCCAGCCAGTCTCCCTCCGGCGAGAGGTCCATGGCCCCGAGCGACTCGAAGTCACCGTAGTCGTCGGGGGTGAGGAGGCGGGGGGCGTCGGCGTCGGTGGTCTGGGCGGCCGCGGCGGCGGGGCCGACGGGACCGAATGCGCCCAACGCGAAGGCGAACACCAGGGCGGCAAACCCCAACGGTACGGACCGGGGGGCGCGATTGCGACCGGCGCGACCGCGGCCGTCCCGATTGCGAACTTGTCGATTGCGGCCTTCTTGACTGCGACGGAGGTGGGCCATGGTTGTGCGTTCCCGCGTGCGAAGATGAGAGTTGCCTCACAGAGTAGGAGCCGACGAACCGGACTGGCAAGGAGGGCCGAGGCCGGTGCGGCACCGTGCCCGGCGGCGGACCTTGCCCGGCACCGCACCTTCGCCCTACCGTCCACCGGCTCACTTCGCGCCCCGCCGAGGCCGAAGCCTTCACACCAGACGGGAGACGCAGGCAGTGATCAAGACCCTGGGCAGCCAACTGGCGGCTCTCATGGAAGAGTCGCAGATGCAGCGCAACGTGCGGGCACTGATCAAGTACGTGCTCTTCGTGCTGCTCATCATGCTCCTGTTCACGGTAGCGTTCCGCTACATCATGATCTACGTGGAGGGACAGGAGCACTCCTGGCTCTCAGGCTTCTACTGGACAGTGGTCACCATGACGACCCTGGGGTTCGGCGACATCATTTTCCACACCGATCTGGGCCGAACCTTCAGCATCGTGGTCCTCTTCTCCGGCGTCGTGCTCCTCCTGGTGTTGCTCCCCTTCGTCTTCATCCGCTACTTCTACGCACCGTGGCTCGAGGCCCAGCTCCGCCTGAAAGCGCCTCGCACCCTGGATTCGCAGATCGGCGACCACGTCATCATCGCCGGCGACGACCCCATCACGCCCGGCTTGATCGAACAGCTCCGGATCCACAGCGTGCCGTACGTGATTCTGGAGCCGGACCCCGAGGTGGCGTCTCAGCGGGAGACCGACGGCCAGTCCGTACTGTGCGGCGAGCTGGAGGAACGGGAGACCTGGATCCGGGCCGGAGCCGAGCGGGCCAGGCTCGTAGTGGCGAACCGGGACGATCAGACGAACACCAACATCATTCTCACGGTGCGGGACGTGAACGACCAGGTGCCCATCGTGGCGCTGGCCTCGTCGGAAGACGCCATCGACATCATGGAGCTGGCCGGAGCCGACCAGGTCCTCCCGCTGAGGAAGCAGTTGGGAGAGCAGCTTGCGAACCGGATCAACGCCGGACACGCCCAGACCCACGTCATCGGCACCTTCCGGGACCTCCGCATCGCCGAGTTCCCCGTGATGAACACTCCGTTCTCCGGGAAGACCATCCGGGAAACCCGGCTCAGGGAACTGATGGGACTGAACGTGGTCGCCGTCTGGGAGCAAGCCAGTCTGGAGTCGGCTCACCCCGAGAGGAAGCTCACCGACCAGTCCCTCCCGGTGGTGATCGGGACCGAGTCGCAGCTCAATGAGCTGGACGAGGCGCTCCTCATCTACGACACCAACTGGAATCCTGTCATCGTCATCGGAGGTGGGAAGGTGGGACGGTCGGCCACCCGGACGCTGAAGCGACGGGGGGTTCCCGTGCACCTCATCGAACGCAAGCCCGAGCTGGCTTCACGGTGGGAGTCGCTTCCGGACCGGATGTTCGAGGGGGACGCCTCGAGCCGGGAGCTCCTGGAGGAGGCCGGTCTGGCCAACGCCCCGGCCTTCCTGCTCACCACCAACGACGACTCCATGAACATCTACCTGGCGGTCTACTGCCGGAAGCTCTTCCCGAAGCTCCGGATCGTCAGTCGGATCACCCACGAGCGAAACGTGGACGCCATCCGTCGGGCCGGAGCGGACCTGGTCCTGAGCTACGCCGCCCTCGGGGTCGCCACCCTCACCTCCATTGCCCAGGGACGACGCATGATCGCGCTGGGGGAAGGCGTCGAGCTCTTCGAGGAGGACCTTCCCCAATCGCTTGCCGACCGCACCTTGGCGGAGAGCGATATTCGTCAGCGGACCGGGATGAACGTGGTGGCGGTGGAGCAGGACGGGCACCTGAACCCCACACCTCGAGCCGACGAACGCTTGCAGAAAGGGTGTCGGATCTTCCTGATCGGCACCGCGGAGCAACTCCGGAGTTTCCAGGAGACGTACCGTCGCCCCCGGGATTGACGCGTTGACCTCATTCGGACACGCTCCACACCCCTGGACACATTGCCGACGGGGCGGGCCCGGAGGCCTCGCTCCACCACTCGAATAGCGCCGGAGGAGTTGGATGCGCGTCTTGATCATCGGAGCCGGGGCCGTGGGGTTCTACCTGGCCAGGCGGTTGTCGGATCAGGCCCAGGAAGTGGCCATCGTGGACCCGGACCCGGCCAAGATCCAGCACGCCGCCGACAACCTGGACGTCCTGGCCGTTCAGGGAAACGGGGCCGCCCCCCCCACACTGGAGGCGGCGGGTCTGGCGAAGACCGACATCCTGGTGGCCGCATCGGGCGTGGACGAGGTGAACCTCCTGGCCTGTCTTGCGGCCTCCCGGCAGGACGTGAAGGTGAAGGTGGCCCGGGTCCGGCACCCTGAGCACTTCGCCCCGGGTAGCCTCCTCTCGCTCCAGGATCTCGGGGTGGACCTGGTGATCAGCCCGGAGCAGGAGTGCGCCTGGGAGATCTTCCAGCTCCTCGCCACCCCGGCGGCGACCGACCTGGCCCGCTTCGCCGAAGGCCGGGTCCAGCTCATGGGGCTTCGGGTTCGGCCCGGCGCTCCGGTGGAGGGCCGATCGTTGGCCGCCTTCGACCAGGAGGTGGGCGATCGGAGGTTCGTCGTGGCTGCGGTCGTCCGCGACGGTGAAACCGAGATCCCCACGGGAGACACGGTCCTCCGGGCCGACGACAAGATCTTTCTGCTCGCGCCGTCCGGCCAGACGCGGAAGCTCCCGGCGCTGGCGGGCCACGACACGCACGAAGTGCGCCGGGTCATCATCGCCGGAGGGAGCGACGAGGCGGTCTACCTGGCTCAACACCTGAGTCAGCACCGGATCAGCTCCACCATCGTCGAGCAGAGTCGCCGACGTGCGCGGGAGCTGGCCGAGTTGCTTCCGGAGAGCCTGATCCTCCGGGGCGACGCCACCGACCTGGAGCTTCTCCAGATGGAGGGCGTCGAGGGCGTGGATGGGTTCGTGGCCCTGACCGATCGGGACGAGGTGAACATGTTGGTGGCGCTCCTGGCCAAGAGTCTCGGAGCAGACCGGGTGATTCCGCTGGTGCACCGAGCCGAATACATGGGGCTGGTGGACCGGGTGGGGCTCGATGCCGCGGTCTCGCCACGGATCACGGCGGCCAATGCCATCTTCCGCCACCTCCGCGGGGGTTCCGTGACGTCGGTGGCGACGGTCAAAGGGAGCCGTGCCGAGGCCCTCGAGGCCATCGTGTCGGCCCACGCTCCCATTGCGGGCCGGAAGGTGCGGGACATCCGCTTTCCCCCGGGTGCGCTGCTCGGAGTGCTCGTACGGGGGGACGAAGTCATCATGCCGCGGGGGGACGAGACGATACGGGAGGGGGACCGGGCCATCTTCTTCCTCCTCCCCGATGCGCTGGAGGCCCTCGGGAAGCTCATCCGATGAGGATCCGGCACCTCGTCTTCACGATCAGCGTCGTCCTGCTGGCCTTCAGCGCGGCGCTCCTCGCCGCCACCTTGGTAGCCTTCTGGTACGGGGAGGGGGACGGATGGGCCTTCCTGGCCACCACCGCAGCCACCGCGACGCTCGGGCTCATCGGCATCCGGACGACCCGGCTCGAGGAGAGCCTCTCGATCCGGGAGGCATACGCGGTGGTTTCTCTCACCTGGATCGTCGTGGGGGTGGTGGGGGCCCTGCCCTATCTCCTTTCGGGCGTGATCACCAGCCCCGTCGCCGCTGTTTTCGAGTCGGCATCGGGCTTTACCACCACCGGGGCCACGGTCTTCTCGGAGATCGAGGGGCTCCCGCATGGGATTCTCTTCTGGAGATCGCTGACCCAGTGGCTGGGGGGAATGGGGATCATCCTGCTGGGTGTGGCCATTTTGCCCTTCCTGGGGGTCGGCGGCATGCACCTCTTCCGGGCCGAGGTGCCGGGTCCTACCCCGGAGCGTCTCACCCCTCGGATCGCCCAGACGGCCAAGCTCCTCTGGTACGTGTACCTGACCCTGACGGTGGTGCTCGCCCTCCTCCTCCTGTTGGGGGGGATGGGTGGCTTCGACGCCGTGAACCACGCC
>PWLA01000311.1 GCA_003559555.1 Gemmatimonadota bacterium
CGTCAGGCGGCGTCGGAGCGTCTCACCGATGCACTGGGGCATCGCTTTCGACACTCCTCCTACCCTGACACCGCAAGACCCCGTCCCGGTGGTCCCTGCCCTTCTTCAACGGCCTTCTAGTACTTGGTTGGGGAAGTCCGCGTACATTCGAACGCCGATCCATCCACCGTGCCCGCGTTGCTCCTCCTCGCGATAGCGCTGCTATCCCTCGTTGTCGCGCCTTGGCACGGCGGCGCCTCGACGCTCTCGGTGTTAACGCGGACTTCCCCAACCAAGTACTAAAAGGCTTCCATGAGAAGGCCAGGTAGTCGATGCCGACGTGGCGGTAGCGCCGGAGGTCAGTCCTCCTGCGGTGGGGGCTCGGGCGTCCGCCCCACGGCCTTGAAGGCCTCCAGAAACTCCAGGGGAACCGGGAGCACGGCGAAGGTGGCATTCTGCTCCTCGGCCACCTCGGCCATGGTCTGCAGGTAGCGCAGTTGGATGGCGATGGGGTGGTCCCGCATCATCTCGGCGGCCTCCACCAGCCGGGCCGCCGCCTGGAACTCTCCTTCTGCGATGATGACCCGGGCTCGCCGGTCCCGCTCGGTTTCGGCCTGCCGCGCCATGGCCCGCTTCATGTTCTCCGGGAGCACCACGTCCCGGACCTCCACCGACACCACCTTGATGCCCCAGGGGTCGGTCTGACGGTCGATGATGTCCTGAATGTTCTTGTTGACCTTCTCCCGCTCGGCCAGGACCTCGTCCAGCTCCACCTGGCCGACGATGCTCCGAAGGGTGGTCTGGGCCAGCCATGTGGTGGCCTCCATGTACTGCTCCACCTGAATGATCGCCCGCTCGGCGTCCACCACTCGGAAGAACACGATGGCGTCCACCAGGACGGTCACGTTGTCCTTGGTGATGATCTCCTGGCGCTCCACGTTGATGGTGAGGACCCTGAGATCCACCCGTTCGATCCGGTCGATGAAGGGGATCAGAAAGATCAGGCCCGGGCCCTTCACGCTCAGGAACTTTCCCAGGCGGAAGACCACGGCTCGCTCGTATTCCCTGAGGATCCGCACCATCTGGGGCACGAGGATCAGCCCCAGGACCACCAGGGTGATGATCCAGACCAGGGGTTCCATGAGGTTCAATTCGTTCATGATCGGTCACCTTCGCTCAGTGGGGGCACAGGGGGCACAGGGGGCACAGGCGGCTACGGGTCCTGTGCGTTTCTTCCGGCGTTCTCGAGAGGCCGCACCCTCATGGTGAGACCATCGATCTCCTGGATCTCGCACTGCTCTCCCTCTGCGATCTGCTGGTCGCTCACCGCGTTCCAGTACTCGCCGGCCACGAAGACCCTTCCGCCGGAACGGTTCACCGGATCCACCACTTCGGCTGAATGGCCGATGAGCGCTTCCAGACCGCTCCGAGGGGCGGCGAACTGGGCCTTGATTCCGTAGGTGGCAATCCAGAGGAAGAAGGCCGCGGTGAGGAGGGTGGCCGGGATGAGCCAGCCCCAGGGGAGAGCCATGGGTTCGGGAAAGTCCTGGAAGAGCATCAGGGCGCCCAGAAAGAAGGCCACGGTTCCCGTGCCCAGGAGAAGGCCGAAGGTGGGCGTGAAGGCTTCGGTGATGAAGAGAGCGATGGCCAGGGCCAGCAGCACGTACCCGGCCACGTTGATGGGCATGGCGGCGGAGGCGAAGAGGAGGAGGACCAGGGCGATGACCCCCGCCACTCCCGGTACGATGGCGCCCGGGTTCGTCATCTCCCCGATGATCCCGTACATGGCCACCAGCATGAGGATGAGCATCACCTCGGGGCGCACCAGGATGCCCAGCAGCCGTTCGGCCAGATTCTGCGGGATCTCCTCGATGGCCGCCCCCTCCAACCGAAGGGTGTCGCCGTCCACCACCCATCCGTCCACCTGCCGAAGGAGGTCCTGCCGATCGGAGGCCACCAGGTCGATGACACCGATCTCCAGGGCCTCCCGCTCGGTGGCGGACGCCCCCTCTCGCACCGCGGAGATGGCCCATTCCACGTTTCGATCCCGGCGCTCGGCGATGCTCTCGATGAGGCTCTCCGTGGCGTTGAAGATCTTCTGCTGCTGAATGGTGTCGGCCTCGGCGCCCGGCGCCATGGTCACCGGCGAGGCGGCCCCGATGGTGGTGGACGGGGCCATGGCGGCCACGTGGGCGGCCATGGTGATGAAGGTGCCGGCGCTGGCGGCCCGGGCGCCGTCCGGTGACACGTAGACGATCACGGGGACCTGGGCGCCGAAGAGCATGCGCACGATGTCCTGGGTGGAGTCCAGGAGACCGCCGGGGGTGTCCAGCTCGATGATGAGGGCCGGGGCGCCGGCTTCCCGTGCCAGCTCGAGGGCTCGCCCGATGTAGTTGGTGGTGGTGGGGCTGATGGGTCCCTCGACCCGAATGAGACTCACTGCCGGTTGTTCGGGCTGTCCAGAGGTCGACTCCCGGGACTCGCCGGTCTGCTGGTCCGGTATCTCCTGGGGACCCGGCGCCTCGACGACGGCCTGCATCTCGGCGGAGCGCTCCGCCGCCCCAGGTTCCTGGACACGCTCGGTCGACCCCCCGGACATCCACGGGAGAAGGACTGCAAGCAGGATCGCAGCCTTCGTCATGAGTTCTCCAGCGACCGGATCACCGATCCTCCTCTCAGGGGCGCGACGCTCACGGGCGGCTCCGGGCTTCGGTTCGGGCGTTCGGGAGGGAGCGCCAGGTCCCGGGCAGCCGCTCTCCGCAGAGTGGCTTCGTGGTGCCGTACCCTGATGCAGGTCCAGGGAGCCGCAGGGTGCTCTCCACCGGGTACGGGCTCCTGTGGCACCAGGGTCCGGCACCCTGTCGCTCAGCTTCGGGTGGAGTTCCCGGTCCCACCATGGCCGACCCGACGGTGGCGCCATATCTTCACGCTGCAGCCGACCCTTTCTCGGCTCACGGCCGCTCCGGGCCCCTCCCGGTCGGCTGTAACGAACTGGAACGAAACGGAGGCTCCGGTCCATGACTCCGACTCGACGCTCCTTTCTCAAGGCAGCTGCATCTCTTGGCGTTGGCGCCGCCACCGCCGGTCTGGCGAGTCCCCTGGTGGGATCCGCCCCGGCTGGTCGGTCCGCGTCACCCTCCTCCCGCCACGTGGCTCCCCCTCCGGGCTACGACCCGTGGATCGAAGTGAACTCCGACCACCTCCGGACCAACGCTCGGGAGGTGGCCCGGGCCACCGCGGGGCGACCCATCATGGCCGTGGTCAAGAACAACGGGTACGGCCTCGGGCTGGAGGAGGTGGGGCCGACGCTGGATGCTGCCCCCGGGGTGGTGGGGCTGGCGGTGGTGAAGGTAGAGGAGGCCCTTCGCCTCCGGGCTGCGGGAGTCCGGAAGCCCGTCCTCCTCATGAGCCGAGCCACACTGGACGAAGCCCGGGAGCTGGTTCGCCGGAACATCCGCCTGGCCCCCTTCTCCGACGGCGATGGTGAGCGTTTGGAGAGACTGGGACGGGAGCTCCAGCGTCCCATCCCCGTCCACCTGTACCTGGATACGGGGATGAGCCGGCTGGGCATGCCCCATCATCGGGCCCTCCCCTGGCTCCAGGGCATGGCCCGTCGGCCGGAGATCAGGGTGGAGGGGAGTTTCATGGGGTTCACCGAGGACACCGAGTACGACCGGGAGCAGCTTCGTCGCTTTCTGGATCTCGCGCGGGAGGCCCGGGAGCAGGGCATTGCCCTGGGACGTCTCCACTGCGCCTCCTCGAGGCACGTCACCTTCATGCCCGAATCGCACCTCGAGATGGTTCGGCCCGGACTCATGCTCTTCGGGGCGCAGGTGGCCGGGGGAAGGGAGGCCGGCGCGGTGGAGCTGATTCCGGCCCTTCGGCTCCAGGCCCGGGTCCTGAGGGTGGAGCGTCTGCGGCCGGGCGACTCGGTGAGCTACGGGCGAAACTACGTCGCCCAGGAGGAGGTCTGCGTCGCCACCATTCCCGTGGGCCACTCAGACGGCTATCCACGGGAAGCGGTGGATGGATGCCGCATCCTGATCGGGGACCGCAGCTACCCGGTGATCGGGGCCGTCAGCGCCAGTCACTGCGTGGTCGAGGTGGGGCCGGAGCCGCTGGTGGAGCAGGGCCAGGTGGCCACCCTCCTGGGTCCGGACCACCCGGACATCCACCCCAACGAGGTCTCCGACATCACCGGCCGCTCCATCTACGACATCCTCATGCACCTGAGCCCTGGTCTGCCCAAGCATGGGTGGACCGCGAGCCGGAGCTGACGCCACGAGTGGAGCTGACGCCACGAGTGTGGTGTCGCCCAAGTCTTTTCCCCCTCCGCGAGCAACCCGGCCCGGCCAGACGACGGTCCGGCCGAACCAGGCAGCTCGTGGAGGGTTCCAATCCTCAGCGGTTGGCCGTGGCGCGGGTCATCCGCTCCACCGCCTCATCTGTGGGGTGAGATCACCAGGGAAATCCCTGTCTCCCCGGCGGTCCGCACGAGGGCTTCCAGGTTTGCCCGGGTGTCGTTGGCCACGACGCTCTCTCCCACGGCACCCCACGCCACCCCTTCTCAGTGGGTGGGCTCGGTGTCCTCGTAGCCCCAGGGCGCAGGAGGGGCTTCCACCGGACGCGTCAGATCGAATTCCCAGCGCACCTGCCAGTCCTCTCCCGTCCGAACCAGCTGGTAGGCGAAGGAGGCCCCGGGTTCGAGTTCCATGGTCCAGATGTTGTTTCCGGCACCGGGCACCAGTTCTCCGGTGAAGTCATCGGCGTAGAAGTCCTGGCTGGCGGCCGAGCCCGCATCCCGGGTGTCGCCTCCATACTGCGTCACTTCTTCCTCGGTGCCGTCCTCGTGCCGGTGGTCGTGCTTCAGCCTGAGGCCCTCGGCGTGCCGGGTGAGGATCCAGGTGCGGGACCGGTCGTCGTCCACATGGAGGGGAATCTGGATTTCGTCGGGGGAGCAGTGGCGCACGTGCATGACGCGGCGCACCTCGTCGTCGGTGCCCTCGAAGGCCATCCCGCAGAGTTCCAGGAGTGAGCCCCAGAAGGCGTCCTGCTCCTCGGGGAGCTCATGGGCCGATTGATCCAGCAGGGACCCCGCGTCGTCGGGTTGGCACGCGGACACGAAGAGGGATGTCGCCACCAACAAGGCGAAGGCGGGCAGGTTTCTGCGACGGGCCCGGCGGTGAAGTGAAAAAAGGTGCGTCACGGCAGTCATCTGGTACCTTTGGGAGGTGAGGGGCGGCGGCTGGTGAGGGTCGGAGGACCGAGCCTCTGCCCGTGTCGTTCGCCCCCGGGCGAACGATGTGGACGGGGAAGGATGCTCCGCCCGGGATCCGGACCGGAGTTGTTCCACCGGTAACGGAGTCTTGCCGTGCGGAGGGACGCCGTCAAGAAGGCCGTTGAAAAAGTAAAGGGCGCCACAGCTGCGAGGCACAAATCGGAACGACGGATGGTGTGAAGATGACGAAGAGTCGGATTCTAGCCTGGGGTGTCCACGCCTATACGGCGCTGGGCCTCCTCCTGGCCGCCGGGGCGGTGATCCTCATCGTGCAGGGAGGGGACGGGGATCTCCGCTTGGCTCTCCTCCTGCTCCTGGCAGCGGGCGTCGTGGATTGCACCGATGGTTGGATGGCCCGGAGGGTGCGGGTGCGGGAGGTGCTTCCCCAGGTGGACGGACGGCGGTTGGATGACATCATCGACTTCCACACCTACGTTTCCATCCCCCTCCTTCTGCTCTGGAGGGCCGAAATTCCGGGTGATGGGTGGAGCTGGGTTCTGCTCCTGCCGCTCATGGCCAGCGCATACGGCTTCTCCCAGGTGGATGCCAAGACCGAAGACGGCTTCTTTCGGGGATTCCCCTCGTACTGGAACGTCGTGGCCTTCTACCTCTTCCTGCTGATGCCGCCCCCGTGGCTGTCGGTGGGGATCCTGGTTGGTTTCGCGACCCTGGTCCTGGTACCGACACCCTACCTGAATCCGGGAAAGGGAGGGCCCTGGTCCACCCTCACCCTGACCCTCGGGGCGGTGTGGGCGCTCCTGGTTCTGGGCATTCTCCTGGGGGTGGTCCGGCCGGAAGGGCTGTGGGTGAAGGTGTCGCTGGCATATCCGGCCTACTACCTGGCCGTGTCCTGGCTCCTGGTTCGGAGGAGATGATCCGGCCGCCCCGATCCCCGATCAGGCCCCGACCCATGGCCCCATCAGCCTGCCACCTGGCAGCAGAAGACCGTGGCCGGAAGCACGTTCAGGGGCTCGAAGCTCCAGTCCACGTCGTCGAACACCCGTTTCAGGTGAGTGCCGATCCGGGGTGAGAACTGGTAGACGAGCATGGCCCCACCGGTGTTCAGGACCGATCGGGTCCGCTCCAGGATCCGGTCCCGGACCTCCCCTGGCATGAGGCTGAACGGAATGCCGGAGAGGACGTAGTCGGCGCCACCGAGTCCCCGATCCTTCAGGACCGACTCCACCTCCTCGGCGGAGTCGTGGATCACCTCCAGCCGGGGATCCCGGTAGGTCTCCGTGAGATGGCGCACAAAGTCCGGATGGGTCTCGAAGACCACCAGCCGAGCGTTGGGTCGCATCCTACGGAGGATTTCGGCGGTGCAGGTTCCCAGGCCCGGCCCGTACTCCACGATGACATCGGCCCGGGACCAGTCGATGGGCTCCAAGGTGCGGCGGACCAGGAACCGGGAGCTGGGGATCACCGACCCCAGCATGGCGGGTTCCTGGAGGAAGGCGCGCCCGAACCGGAGGAGCTGCCTGTGGCGGGGAGACCGGCCGCCGTTTCGAGCGCCATCGGATCCGTCATCGGAGGGGTGAGAAGTGGGCTGGCTCTGGTCAGGCGTCATAGGGCCCTTGTCATTCAGCGTTGATGATGGAAGCAGCGTTCGGATGGCGGCAAGATCGTGCTCACGGGATTCGCTCGAACCGGAGTCCTCGGATCCGGGTCTGATTCGCCGTGAAAGCCACGATATTGCCCGAGTCATCTCTCAGAAAGCGGATCTCTCCAAAACCGGAGCCCTGGAACCGGTCCGGCTCCACCGGCCGGAAGGCCCGATCTCCTCTACGGAAGTGGGCGGCCACCAGGACCCCGTCCCGGAGCTCCAGGGTGTAGGCGGTGGCAAGCTCAGGGCTCGTATAGACCCCCGTATACTCCTCCAGAGCTTCGGGGGCGGGTGTCCAGGGCTCGGGGTCCTCGTGGACGGTGCCCTGGCCGGCACCCGATCCCGGTCTCCCGTCCTCGGCCGGGGACTCGGCGACCTCCGGCGGCAACTCGTCGGCCAGGTAGAGCTGGGCAATCCGGTTCGCCATGGAGCCCGGGTTCATGTCGCTGGTGTTGGCCAGGATCACCACGGCCAGGCGCTGTTCGGGAAAGCGCAGGAGGGTGGTTCGGTATCCGGCCCATGATCCCCCGTGGCTCACCGCCGTAAGCCCCCGGAGGCTTCCCACGGTCTGGCCCCAGGCGTACCCGATGGTATCGCCGTCGTTCAGAACTCCCTGCTGGTACATCCGCTCCACGACGCCCGCTCCTCCTACCACCGGTTCATCGAAGTTGCGGATCCAGCGGGCCAGGTCCTCCACGGTGGTGAAGAGCGAACTGGATCCCAATGCCGTGAGGTTGTTGGTCACGCGCCGGTGGCCGTCGGTGTCGGCACCACCCCGGGGCCGATAGGACTCGGCCCGGCCCGGGATCACTTCACCATGATCGTCGTGGAAGTGGGTCTGGTGCATGCCCAATGGTTGGAAGATTCGCTCCCGGGTGAACGCCCGGAACGACGTGCCGCTGACCCGGGCCACGATCTCGGCCAGGAGGTTGTAGCCCGTGTTCGAGTAGGCGTACTCGGAGCCGGGGACGAAATTGAGATCCTCCTGGTGGCGGGCCATCCGGAGGATCTGCTCGAAGGAGAGGACGTCTTCGTAGTCCCAGCCCCCCATGGACAGGGTTCCGGGCCAGTCCCTGAGCCCGCTGGTGTGGTGGATCAGGTGGCGAATGGTGATGGTGTGGCCGAAGTCCGGGAGCTCCGGGATGTAGCTCCGCACATCGTCGTCGACCGAGAGGGCTCCCTCGGCCTCCAGGAGGGCCACGGCGAAGGCGGCGAACTGCTTCGAGACCGATGCGATGTCGAAGACGGTGCGGGTGTCGATGGGCACCCCGTGCTCGAGGCTCGCCATCCCGTAGCCCCGGCCGTGCAGGATCTCCCCGTCACGGACGACGAGCACGGCTGCTCCAGGAGAATCCGGCCGATGCCAGTCCGCGAAGAGCTCGTCTACCTGGGCGGCGAGGGTGTCGGCCCAGGGAGTGTTCGAGGCAGGCGGGTGGTCGCCGAGGGCAGCCACCTGGCTCGGCAGGACCACCAGGATCAGGAGGAGGGCAAAGAAGGAAATGGGGTGGTGGCGGCCCCTGGCGTTCAGCTGCATGGCGCTCCTCGGCGGTTCCGCGTGTGGGCTCGGAATGCGGCGGCGTGCACCGCTTCAGCTCCGTCCACGTCTCTGGACATGAAAGACCGTGCGGATCGACGCGTCGACCCGTCCGGAAATGGCGAAGACCAGGAGCATCTCGGTTGACGCCCAGATGCACACGGCGATCACGGCGTAGAAGACGGCAGGTGGATAGGAATCAAAGATCAGGAGAACGGCGGCAAAGGTCAATCCGACGAAGTTTGCCGCCTTCCCCGAGTAGAGGTGGGTGTCGGCGATCTTGCGGAAGCGCATCCAGCCCATCAGGTAGCCTGCGCTGCCGATGGCCAACCATGTGGCCAGAGGCAGCCAGTGTTCCTGAATGAACTCGGGGCGGAGCATGGCGACCCACGCCAGGGCCGAGACGAAGAGGAGGGTGTCCGCCAGGGAATCGAGCCGGCTTCCCCACGCGCTCTCGGCGTCCAGAGCCCGAGCCAGGAATCCGTCCAGGGCATCGGTGAGCCAGCCGAAGAAGACCCCCGCCCCGACCACCACCGCGTTGCCTGCCACGGCGAATGCCCAGATGACGGGGATCGACCCCAGCCGCAGACCGGTGACCAGGTTGGGCAGGGACGTGAGCTTGGGGAGCTGGAGTCGTCCGGTTCTCATTCGAGGACCACCAGGAGGTCGCCGGCCGCCACCGAGTCGCCTTCCCGCACCTCCAGCGCCTGGACGACGCCGGCAACAGGGGCCGTGATGGTGGTCTCCATCTTCATGGCCTCGGTGGAGAGGAGGGTGTCGCCCCGGGCCACCTCATCGCCCTCGGAAACGGATAGGCCGATGACCACCCCCGACATGGATGCGCCCACCTCTCCCGGTCGGCTCGGGTCCGCCTTGGGCCGGCCGGCCACGTCGGCTCCCGCCGAGCGATCCCGCACGTGTACGGCCCGGGGCTGTCCGTTCAGCTCGAAGTGCACGAGCCGGCGTCCGTCATCCTGCAGGTCGCCCACGGCAATCAGCGTGATCACCAGCGTCTTGCCCTCCTCGATCTCGACCATGGTCTCCTCTCCGATCTCCATCCCGAAGAGGAAGGGGACGGTGTCGAAGTTACGATACTCCCCGAACTCCTCCAGCGTCCGTGCCAGTCCCTCGAAGACCTTCGGGTAGAGGGCGTGGGAAAGGCGCTCCCTCTGAGTCGGTTCGCGCCGGAGGAGCTCCTGAAGCAGGCCGTCGTGCTCCGCCCAGTCGTAATCGGCGAGGCCCGCCCCGGGGCGCTCGTGAAGGGGTTCCCGGCCCTTGAGCACAATGCGTTGGAGCCGTTGGGGGAATCCCCCGTGGGGCTGCCCCAGTCGACCGGCAAAGAAGTCCACCACCGATTGGGGGAAGTCCACCTCCTCGCCCGCTTCGTTCTTCCGATAGATCTCCTCGAAAGTGAGGTCGTTCTGCACCAGGAACATGGCCAGATCGGCCACGACTTTGCTGGTGGGCGTCACCTTGATGATGTCGCCGAGCTCCTGGTTGACCCTCTGGTAGGTTCGCTTGATCAGCGTCCACTGATCACCGAGCCCGAGCTGGATGGCTCGGGGACGAAGGTTGGAATACTGGCCTCCGGGAATCTCGTGGTCGTACACGTCGGTGGTCCCGGCCTTGAGCCCCGATTCGAAGGGATGGTAGAGCTCCCGGACCTGTTCCCAGTATTCTGCCAGTACCTCCAGCGGAGCGCGTTCCAGGTCGGGAGCGCGCGGGTCGCCCTCCAGCGCAGCCACCAGGGCGTTCATGGAGGGCTGGCTGGTCAGGCCCGCCACACTGGAGATGGCGCAGTCCACGGCGTCGACTCCCGCCGCTGCCGCCTCCAGGTACATGGCCCCGCCGTTTCCGGACGTGTCGTGCGTATGCAGGTGCAGGGGAAGGGAGGTGCTCTCTCGCAACGCTTCCACCAGCACCCGGGCGGCCCGGGGCTTGAGGAGGCCGGCCATGTCCTTGATGGCCAGGATGTGGGCGCCCCGGTCCTCCAGCTCCCGGGCCAGCCCGGTGTAGTACTCGAGGGTGTACTTCTTCTCGTTCGGATCCAGCACATCGCCGGTGTAGCAGATGCAGGCCTCGGCCACTTTTCCGGCCCGGGCGGTCTCCTGGATGGCCAGCTCCATGTTGGGCACGTAGTTCAGGGCGTCGAAGATCCGAAAGATATCGATTCCGGCTTCAGCGGCCTCAGCCACGAAGGCCCGCACCACGTTGTCGGGATAGTTGGTGTAGCCCACCGCGTTGGCGCCCCTCAGGAGCATCTGGAAGAGCGTGCCGGGAATCCGCTTCCGCAGTCGGGCGAGCCGCTCCCAGGGATCCTCCTGCAGAAACCGCATGCAGACGTCGAAGGTGGCCCCACCCCACATCTCGTAGGAGAAGAGCCCCGGCAGAGCGTGGGCCGTGGGTGCCGCCACCTCCAAGAGGTCTCGGGTGCGGACGCGGGTCGCCAGGAGCGACTGGTGCGCATCCCGGAAGGTGGTGTCGGTGACCAGGAGGCCCTCCTGGCGGCGCATCCAACGGGCCAGCCCCTCAGCCCCCTCGGTTCGGAAGACGGCGTAGGCAGGGCTCTCGGCCGGGAGGTTGCCGTCGTCGGGCATCGGGGGTGGGACGGGAGGCACCAGGGGCTTTGGTCGGGCGTAGCGACCGGTACTTCCGGGAGGGCCGTTCACCGTGATGTCGCCAAGGGCCCGCAAGGCCTTCGTTCCCCGATCCCGACGCTCCCGATAGACGAACAACTCCGGCGTCTCGTCAATGAAGCGAGTATGGGTGCGGCCCTCGAGGAACAGCGGATGACTGACCACGTTCTGGAGGAAGGGAAGGCTCGTCTTCACCCCCCGAATCCGGAATTCTGCCAGGCTTCGGCCCAGGCGCCGGGCAGCTTCTCCCAGATCCTGCCCCCATGCGGATACCTTCACCAGCATGCTGTCGTAGTGCGGAAGGATCTCGGAGCCCGAGCCACCGACCCCCGAGTCCAGGCGGATCCCATGGCCCGCTGCCGAGCGATACGTGATGATCCGGCCCGAGTCGGGTGCGAAGCCCCGCTCCGGATCTTCGGTGGTGACCCGGGCCTGGATGGCCTGTCCGCTCCGGGTGATGGCGTCCTGGTCCGGGATGCCGATCTCGGGGGCGTCCAGGCGATGGCCCTGGGCCACCCGAATCATGGCCTGGATCAGGTCCCGTCCCGTGATCATCTCGGTGACCGTGTGCTCCACCTGGATCCGCGTATTCACCTCGATGAAGTAGATCCGGGGGCCTTCGTCGGTGTCCTCCACCAGGAACTCGGCGGTCCCGGCGCTGGAGTAGTCCACCGCGTCAGCGATCCTCAGGGCGTAGTCATACAGCTTCTGGCGCACCTCGTCGGCCAGTCGGGGGGCCGGTGCCAGCTCGACGATCTTCTGGAGCCGACGCTGGACCGAGCAGTCCCGTTCGAAGAAGTGGACGCGGTTGCCATGGGTGTCCCCCAGGATCTGCACCTCGATGTGCCGGGGATTCCGGACATATCGCTCCAGGAAGACCTCCGGTCGGCCGAAGGCGGCGCGGGACTCCCGGCGGGCGGAGGCCAGGGCCTCATCGAGCTCCTCGGGCCCTTGAACGACGCGCATACCGCGGCCGCCCCCCCCGTGGGCCGCCTTGATGAGAAGGGGATACCCGATCTCCTGGGCCAGCGTCCGGGCTTCGTCCAACTCCATGATGGCATCGGCGGAGCCGGGGACCACGGGGACGCCAGCCTCCTGGGCCACCTTCCGTGCCGACAGCTTGTCGCCCAGGGCCTCCATGGCCGAGGGCGGCGGACCGATCCAGACGAGCCCGGCATCGAGGCAGGTCCGAGCAAAGCCCGCGTTTTCGCTCAGGAACCCGTAGCCCGGGTGAATGGCATCCACTCCCTTTTGCAGCGCCAGGTCGACGATGGCCTCGCCGTCCAGGTAGCCGGACATGGGCTCACCCCGCTGGCCCACCAGGTAGGCGCGGTCGGCCTTGTAGCGGTGGATGCTGAGGCGGTCCTCCCAGCTATACAGAGCTGTGGTGGCGATCCCCAACTCCGTGCAGGCACGGAATATACGTACGGCGATCTCACCGCGATTCGCGGCCAGGACATCGCGGATGGGTCGGACCATGAAAGCTTGCTCCCTCAGCAGAATGGAGTTCGCCCCGCCCGGGTTCTATCTCGGCAGGGCGCCCGTCTCACCGTCGGACCGGAGACCTGATCGGGCAAGGGCAAAAACGGTCGGGCTGTCACCGCCCCGGCCTCCTGATGGTGGGCCGGGCCGGGAGAAGACGAGGTGTACCGGGTCCCTTCAGCGGCGGATCGAGACCAGGATCGCGCCGCCGGCGTGGCCCGTCCCGAACCGGGTGGTGGCGTCGCCGGCGTTCAGATAGCGGAGCTCCTGGAGGGACCCGGCCTCGATCTGCCTGAGGGCGTTCACCTGGCCGCGACGCACCTGGTCGACGTAGATCACCGGGGTCGAGGGCTCCGGGTTGTTGATGGACATGACGCCGCGGGACCGGAGCCAGCCGGGTCGCAGGCGTTGGACCACCTGGTAGGCGTTGCTGGCCTCGATCTGCTGGATTTCCTCGAACTCGATGTGGTTCGCCGAGCCTCCACCCGATCGGGTCGATTCGCCGGTGGACACGCAGCCGCCGATGGTGACCGACACAAGGAGAGCGGTGAGGAGGGCGAGGGAAGGGAGGAGCGCCGGGAGGGCGGGGAAGGGAGCTTCCGGTCGGGCCACCCGCGGGTGCGAGGCTCCTGGTTGAGGGAACACGGTTCGTTCTCCTTCGTTCGGGGCTGAAATTCCCACCTTCAAAATACCAGACACCCGGCCCGTCCGACAGGTTGTTCGGCTCCGGGTATCGCGCCCTGCACTCCATCCAGCGGCCTTTCAGCCGCCTCCGTCGGAAAAGATGGCCGCGGTGCCGGTGGCATCCATGGCTTCGCTGAGTCGCTCCAGGGCCACCACGTAGGCCGCGCTGCGAAGGGGGACGTCCCGTTC
>PWLA01000260.1 GCA_003559555.1 Gemmatimonadota bacterium
CCTGTCATGATGACGGTGGTCTCGGACATCGGGGGGCTCATGCCCCTCATGTGGGTCGCCGGCGTGGGAGCCGCAACCATGCAGCGGGTGGCGGCGCCCATGGTGGGGGGGCTGCTCACCGCCATGGTCCTGACCCTCCTGGTGCTCCCGGTCATCTACTCCCTCTGGCGCGAGCTGGAACTGAAGAGGAGGCGGACATGAGTGCGAACCACGGGGACCACGGCCATCACGGCCACCACGAGCACGGAGCCGACGGGGGCCACGACCACCACGAGGGCCACAGCCCGGAGATGTTCAGAGAGAAGTTCTGGCTGTCGCTGGTGCTGACCCTGCCGGTGGTCTTCTGGTCGGCCCACATTCAGGATCTCCTGGGCTACCAGGCGCCCACCTTCCCGGGCTCGGACTGGATCCCTCCGGTGCTGGGCACGGTGGTCTTCCTCTACGGAGGGCTGGTCTTCCTGAAGGGGGCGGCAGGCGAGCTGAGGGCCCGCCTGCCGGGGATGATGACCCTCATCTCGCTGGCCATCGCGGTGGCCTTCGTCTTCTCGTGGGTGGTCCAGCTGGGGCTCATCGACGCCGAGGCGCTCTGGTGGGAGTTGGCCACCCTGGTGACCATCATGCTCCTGGGTCACTGGATCGAGATGCGCTCCATTGAGCAGGCCCAGGGGGCGCTCCAGGAGCTGGCAAAGCTGTTGCCGGACACGGCCACTCGCCTCACTGACGAGGGGCAGGAAGATGTTCCGGTGAGTGAACTTGAAGACGGTGACCTCGTCCTGGTTCGACCCGGTGAGAACGTGCCGGTGGACGGGGTGGTGCGGAAGGGATCCAGCGACCTGAACGAGGCCATGATCACCGGCGAGTCCAGGCCGGTGAAGAAGGGCGAGGGGGACCAGGTCATCGCCGGGACCATCAACGGCGAGGGGTCGCTCCGGGTGGAGGTTACCGGAACCGGCGAGGACACCAAGCTGTCGGGCATCATGCGACTTGTGGCCGAGGCGCAGGAGTCCAAGTCCAGGGCCCAGCACCTGGCGGACCGGGCGGCGCAGTGGCTTACCGGAGTCGCCATCGGGGCGGGGGTGCTCACCCTGGTGGTCTGGCAGTTCATCGGGGCGCCCATCGACTTCTCCATCGTGCGGGTGGTGACGGTGCTGGTCATCGCCTGTCCCCACGCTCTGGGGCTGGCCGTCCCGCTGGTGGTGGCCATCTCCACGACCATGGGCGCCCAGGCGGGGCTGCTGGTCCGGGACCGACGAGGTCTGGAAGAAGCCCGCAACCTGGACACCGTCGTCTTCGACAAGACAGGCACCCTGACGCTGGGAGAGTTCCGGGTGGTGGAGGTGGGGGTGGCGGACGGCACCTCCGAGGACGAGGCGCTGCGGATCGCCGCCGGCGTGGAATCCGAGTCCGAACACCCCATTGCCCGGGGCATCGTGAAGACGGCAGAGGAGCGGGAGGTGGAGATCCCCCCCGCCGACGACTTCCGGGCCATCACCGGCAAGGGCGTGGCCGCCACGGTGGAGGGGAACGAGTACCACATGGGCGGGCCGGCGCTCCTGGAGGTGGAGGACGCCCAGGTCCCCGACACCCTCCGGGAGTTGGCCGAGGCGGCGACCAACCGGGGTCAGGCGGCCATCTACCTCCTGAGGGACGGCCAGGCGCTTGCGGCCTTCGCCGTGGCCGACGCCGTTCGTGAAGAGAGCCGGGAGGCGATCCAGGCGCTCCACCACCGCGGCATCCACGTGGCCATGCTCACCGGCGATGCTCAAGCGGTGGCCGACGCGGTGGCTGCCGAGCTGGAGATCGACACGGTCTTTGCCGAGGTGCTCCCCGAGGACAAGGCCTCGAAGGTGAAGGAGCTTCAGGAACAGGGGCGGAAGGTGGCCATGGTGGGCGACGGGGTGAACGACGCCCCGGCCCTGGCCACCGCCGATATCGGGATCGCCATCGGGGCCGGCACCGACGTAGCTGTGGAGGCGGGCCACATCGTCCTGGTGCGCTCCGACCCCCGGGATATCCCCCTGATCATCGAGCTCTCCCGGGCCACCTACCGGAAGATGGTTCAGAACCTCTGGTGGGCAGCCGGCTACAACATCTTCGCCATCCCCCTGGCCGCCGGCGTGCTGGCCGCATGGGGGATTCTGCTCACCCCGGCGGTGGGTGCGGTCCTCATGTCGGCCAGCACCGTCATCGTGGCCGTCAACGCCCAGCTTCTCCGGCGAGCTACGCTGTGACCCCGAGGCCCGTGCTCCCGAGGGCTCTGGTCCGGAGGCCCCTGACCTGTAAGAAGGGCGCGGAGGGCCGGGGGCTGCCTCAGCAGGCCTGGCCGCAGTGGGCCTCCACCACCAGCTCCATGAGCTCCCAGAACTCGGGATGCTGCACCCGGCGGCCGTCGCCCGGGACCGTCTTGTGGGTCACCACCATGTCCAGGGCAGGGAGCACGGTGATGTACTGGCCCACGGCCCCGACCCCGGTATAGGCGCCTTCCCAGGGCCCGGTGGCGTGCTCACCGTCCCAGACCCACCACATGTACCCATAGCCGTGGGGGCCGTCGCGGCGACCCTCGGGATTCATCTCGTGGACGGGGGTGATGGCCGAGGTCATATCGGCCACCCACTCCGCCGGGACGATCTGGGTTCCGTCCCACTCCCCGTTCCGGAGCATCAGGTAGCCGATACGGGCCTTGTCCCGGGTGGAGATGTGCATGTGGTAGGAGGGGTGCATGGAGCGCTCCAGATTGCCTCCCTTCTGGTGCTGTTCCCGGTCGAACTCCCGGAACCCAAGGGGAATCGCCAGATCCTGCTCCAGGGCGTCGAAGAGGTCCATGCCCGTCTGCACCTCGAAGGCGGTGCCGGCTGCGTTGAAGTCCCAGTTGGAGTAGAGGTAGTAGCTTCCCGGTTCCTGGCTTCCCGGCTCCGGGGCCTGGGCCAGGTTGTCGCCGGCATTGGACGCCTCGTGGTAGACCCCGGAACGGGCCAGGATCAGGTGCCGGTTGGTGGCCTGACGCTCCTGGGGGGTGAGCCCCCGGTGATCGTCGATCTCCAGGTCGGCCAGCGTCAGATCCAGATCCACCGCGCCCCGCTCCTTGTGGATTCCGTAGAGGATGGCCAGGATGCTCTTCCGCACCGACGCCAGGTAGCTGACCTCGGTCACATCGCCGTACTCGAAGGCCACGCGGCCGTCGGTGACCACCATCATTGCCGAGGTGGACATCTCCTGGAGTTGCTCCTCGACCCGGGCCAGCCCTTCGGACGAGAGCCCGCCTTCCTCGGGGGTGGCCCAGCGCTCCCAGGTCTCGCCGGGAAAGACGACGACCTCGGGCTCCGGGGCACACGCCGCGGCCACCAACGCCAGGAACAGGGGGAGGAGGAGGCCGGCGGCCCACCTCCTTCGGCGGGATTCGGTGGGAAAGGCAGGGCCAGTGGCGTAGTCAACCGAAGGGAGATGATCCGGGCGTTCGTTCATGACG
>PWLA01000028.1 GCA_003559555.1 Gemmatimonadota bacterium
GACGGTGCGCACGCCTACGAGCTCACGTACCGACTCGTGGACGGCGGGTAGCTGGCCCCGAACCGGCGACTCGCCTGGGAGCGCGGAGGTCTCGACCCCTCCGGCCACCCGGGCCCACCCCTCCCTCGCCAGGGGCATGTTCATCCGGTCCTTCGTCTGGAAGCCCTTCACCCCAAAACGCCGGGAGCCGGCCCGCTCATAGTGTTCCAGGGCGGCCTCGCGGTTGCCCAGGAGCTCGTGGGCCCGGCCCCTGAGGAGCTCGTCGAAGGTTCGCCAGCCCACGGGCATGACCCCCGCCGGAAATCCGGCGTCCAGCACGGCCAGCGCCCGGGCGCCGTCGCCTCGATCCAGGGCCAGGGCAGCATCCACCAGGGCCTCGCCTGCGTGGCCGAACCAGTGGTCCGGATCCGAATGCGGAGGGTAGCGATCCCGGATGTCGGAGGCGAGGTCGGTCCATCCCAGGAAGGCGGCCTGTGTGGCCAGGTTGACCCGGGTCAGGTAACGGTCCGGGTCCGGAAACCCCTCGGCAGGGATGGCCTCCACCGTGGCTACGAGCCGGGCTCGGGCCTGCGCCGTGTCGCCCAGGTACAGGTGGGCCGCGGCCAGGGCCTGTCCCACGTGGGCCAAATTCCGGAACCGGCCAGCCTCCCGGTACGCGTCGAACACCTCAGCGAGCATGTCCAGGGCCAGCTCCGGCCGCTCCAGCCCCACGTAGAGCGACCCGCAGAACTCCCGGTCGTCCACCGGAAGGGGAGAGGGCTCCCCCGACCCCAGGAGCCGGGTGCAGATCTCGGTCATCCCCTCCAGGTCGTTGTGCACGAAGGCGTAGACCATGGTGAACCGATCATGGTGATCGTGGAATCCGGCCTCCACGGCCCGGCCCGACAACGCCACCGCCTCCTCGTCGTATCCAAGTGTCAGGCTCGTGAGCCCGGCGGTAATGGGGAAGAACCCCATGCTCGGATTCAGCTCCAGGGCCTGGAGGAAGGCCTCTCGGGCGCCCTCCCAGTCTCCGAGCCAGCCGAGCCGCGTGTTGCCCAGGTTCCAGTGGGCCCGAAAGTCCGCCGGGAAGCGAGACAGGATCCGCTCGTAGATGTCCACCGCCCGCCACGGATCGAACTCGGCTTCCGAGGCGTGGATCGCCTCGATGTGCCAGCGCTCCTGGTCGGTGAGGCGGTCCCGATGCTCCGCCGCCCGCTGTGTGTGCTCCCGGACTCGGGCGAAGTCAAGTGAGCCCGTCGCCGCCGCAGCGGCGAGCCGGTGGGCCATGGCGAACGCCGGATCGATCTGAACCGCCTCCGTCAGGAGCCGCCCGGCCCGGGCCGGGTCGTTTCCGTAAGCCTTTTCGGCCTCGGCATACAGGCGAAGCGCCTCGAGCGACTCCGTGGTCACCACTGGAAGGGGATGGCTTCCGGCCAGCGAGCCGGAAGCCTCGCCGAGCTGGCGCCGCATCTCCCGGGACAGGCGCTCCACCCCGTTCAGGAGTCCCCGCTCCCCTGCCGTCACCCGGGCCGAGAAGAGCTCCTGGGCCGTAGCCGGATCCAGGCCTCGCCCGGCCAACACGTAGCGCCCCCCTGCCCGGGCCACCGTCACCTCCACCACCACCCCCGCACCGGCGCGCTCGGCCACCTCCAGCGCCGTGTTCCCCTGGACCGGAGTGTCGGGCGGAAGGCCCATCCGCTCCAGAAACATGGCCGTTCGGCTCCGTCCGGCCACCCGGACGAAGCCCGACTGCTGCAGGTCGATGACCAGGGCCTCCCGGGTGGCCAGGGCCAGCTCGGCCAGTGCCTCCGGCGCATGGAAGTCGGCCACGATGGCCTCGCCGGTGGGTTCGAACTGTCCGCCGGCGAACCCCTGGGCCTCGACCAACCGCGGAGCCTGCCAGGCCACCACAATCCCCGCCACGAAGGCCACGCCCAGGATGGCAGCCGCACCCCAGAGAAGCGGCTTTCGTCCCGGACCCCGAAGGAGATCGGTCACGGCCGGTGCGGGCTCCACCGCTTCCCGAAGGCGCCGGGCCAACTCCTGCCCGGTCTGGACCCGGTCCACCGGCTCCCGGGCCAACGCGTGCCGGAGCACTGCGTCCAGGGAGGACGGAATCTCCGGCCGAACATCGGTGGCTGAAGGAGGCTCGGCGACCCGAATCCGGTCCACGACGGCCTTCGGATCCGGCCCGGAGAAGGGATGCTCTCCGGTGAGCATCTCGTACAGCACCACTCCCAACGCCCACAGGTCCGAGCGGCCGTCGGCCGGTGTGCCCTCCAGCTCCTCCGGACTCATGTATCCCGGTGTCCCGCCCCGACTCCCGGAGCCTGGCCCCTCCCGTTCGGCCAGCGCAATCCCGAAGTCCACCACCTTGACCCGACCCGAAGCGTCGAAGACCAGGTTCTCAGGCTTCACGTCGCGGTGAACGATCCCGGCGCGGTGGGCCGTGTCCAGGGCGTCGGCCACCTGCACGGCGATCCGGACGGCCTCGTCCACCGGCAGGGGGCCTTCCCGGAGGCGCTCCCGGAGGGTCCCGCCCTCGTAGTACGCCATGGCGATGAAGCTGCGCCCGCCGGCGTCCTCGCCCACCTCGTAAACGGTGCCGATGCAGGGATGGTCCAGCGCCGAGGCCGCCCGGGCCTCATCCAGCAGGCGGGGCTCGTCCCCGAGTTCCGGCGGCAGGAGCTTGAGGGCCACGTAGCGATCCAGAACGGGGTCGTGACCCAGGAATACGGCTCCCATCCCACCCCGCCCCAGGGTGCGTACCACCCGGTAGCGACCCACCAGATCATTGGGCCCGGGCTCCCAGTCCCGGTGATCGTCGTGGGAGCCCGAACGGGATCCGCCCTGGTCCCGGGCCCAACGGACCAGGTCCAGGGCGGGGCCGCCCGCGAGCCCTTCACCCAGCTCCGCCACCGGATCCCCTTCGGCCTCAACGGCGGCGTGGGCTCTGAGCAGGCGCTGCACGCCGGCCAGGAGCTCGGCGTCTCCCCCGGTCGCTTCCTGGAGCCACGCGGCCCGTTCGGGCCCGGGCTCCCGCTCGATGGCCTCCCGAAAGAGGTCTCCCACGCGTTCCAGGTTGAGCATTGCTTTGTCGCACTCAGGTGAGGGCGCCACCACTTCATCTCATGCGCAAATTACCGTGCGCGACCCGAAACACAAGCGTCTCGGGATGGGGCGGACGTCCGCGGGTCAAAGGGGGCGGACACGCTCGCCCGGACAGGGCGAACATCCTCGAACCAGAGAGCGCCAACACCCTTCACTCGGAGAGACAGGAGTCTGTGGCCCGGACGGGACAGGCATCGTTGATGCGGACCGGGGCCTCGACCCCTGTTCGAAGGCGGAGGCCGTTCTAAAAGGCCGTTGAAGAAGGGCAGGGACCACCGGGACGGGGTCTTGCGGTGTCAGGGTAGGAGGAGTGTCGAAAGCGATGCCCCAGTGCATCGGTGAGACGCTCCGACGCCGCCTGACGC
>PWLA01000074.1 GCA_003559555.1 Gemmatimonadota bacterium
GGTGGCCAGAAGCTCCGCCTCCTCGCCGGTGGAGGTGGACCAGCCCAGGATTCGCCGGGGCGGGTCCCGTTCCACCTCGAAGACCCGCTCGTAGTCACCGGCCTGGAGGGTGAAGCGGGTGACGGGCACCTCCTGTCCCTGGTGCTCGTGGACCCCCTCCTCCCGGGTGATCCGTGCCGGCACCGGATCGGTGCCCCGGTGGCCTGCCCGCAGGCGCCAGAGTTCGGGGACCAGCATTCCTTCCCAGTCCCCTCCCCCGGCGAAGGGACCATCCAGCTCCCGGAGCTGCACCAGGAGCGCGTCCTCGTAGAGGAGCGGACCGTCCGCTTCCACCTCCCTGATCCGCTCCCCTTCGTGGGCAAAGTAGGAAAGCCGCAGGGAGCGGTAACGGTCCGGTCCCGGCCAGACGAGGTGGCTGTACGCCCCGCACCACTCCTGAACCGAGTGCACGATGCGGACCGGGGAGAAGGGCTCGGTGCGGTAGCGGTCCACCGGGGCGAAGACGCTGGTCATGACCGCGTACGGGTAGATACCGGTGAGGAAGGCCACGTTCTGGTTCAGCTTCATCACGTTCACCCGGTGGGGCTCCTCCACGTGGTCGTCCTTGATCCAGGTCCGACGGTCGTGGGGCTCGGTGACGTAGATGAGGGCCAGCTCCGCCTCCCGGGGCGCGCCGTAGCGCCCCACCACCATCCGGTAGCCCGAGAGCTCGGCCTGCCCGTCACCCCACCACTCCCAGAATTCGCTGGACGCCCCCTCCATGGGGGTGTCATCGAGCCCGCTGAACTGGGCCAGGTCCGGGAAGAGGGCCCGCCCGTCGTCGCTGACGGCTCCTGAATGGGCCGGAGGGGACGGGGTGCAGGCAGCCAGGGTCACGAGCAGGGCCGCGGCTGCGGCGGTCCCCGCCCACCAGCCGAGGGATCCTGCGCCGTGGTCCGCAGCCGACGCCGCCGACCGGCGTGGCAGGCCTCGTGTCATGGGTTTCGGGTCCTTCGCTCGTAAATCCAACGCAATGCCTTCCGTCTCTCGAGGAACTTGATGAGGGCCTTCCCCGGGCGATACCCCGAGAGTCCCTCCACCGTGTCCGGCCCCCTACGGCGGGCCCGAGGCGTTGCTCCAACATCGGGCACCCCTCAAGATGGAGGTGTGAGCCGACGAGACCCCTTCCCCGCCGACACCACCACCGTCCAGTCCCGGCCTCTGGCCGTGGCCCTGGGCGCATGCGTGGTCTTCATCGTCGTGGGGACCCTCACCGGGGGGGACCAGGCGGCGCTGGAGTGGTACGGCGAGCTGGAGCGGCCCGAGTTCCAGCCCCCCACCCTTCTGGTCCTTCTCATGTCGGCCCTCTACTACATCATCATGGGCGTAGTCCTGTACCGGGCCCAGGTCCACGTCCCGTCGGGTCCGATCCGCCGTCTGGCCGTGGCGCTGACCCTGGTGATCATGGGGGTCAACGCCGTCTGGAACGCCGTGTTCATGAACCTGCAGGTCCTGGAGGCAGCGGTGGTGGGCATGTCGGCTTTCGTGGGCCTCGTCCTCTGGCTCGCCGTCATCCTCTTCAGGAAAGATCGGGCCTCCTTCTGGATCCTTCTGCCCTATGTGGCCTGGGCTCTCTACGACCTCCTCTGGAGCGTCCAGCTCTGGGGCCTGAACCGGTAGCATACCAGCCCCGGTCGACCAGGGTCCCCATCCCTCGGCCCCAGGCCGGCCCCCGAACCGCACCGCTCCGAGGTCAGGCCGGCACCCGGCACCGGCCCGGCCCGGGGTCGAATCACCCGTCCGCGGACGGACGCAGGGAGCGACCCATCCGGCTGCCCACCCAGGCTGCAGGCACCCAGAGCAGGAGCGAGGCCAGGAGGTTGGCTCCGGCCACCCTGCCCAGACCCGCCTGGAGGAGGGCCAGCGTCTCCACGCTGAAGATGGAGAAGGTGGTGAGTCCCCCGCACACACCCACCATCACGAAGTGCCGCACCGCCGGTCGGGCGGGCATCCGACCGTCAGGCAGGGTGAGGGTCGCGGCGGCGCCGATGACAAAGGACCCCGCCACGTTGGCCACCAGAGTTCCCCACGGAAAGCCCCCAGTGGCCAGGTGGATCGCGCCCACGCCGATGCCGTACCGGAGCACGGCGCCCACGGCGCTTCCGACTGCCACAGCGACGAGGATCGCTCCGTGCCCCTCCCGGCTCCGGACCGTGTCGTGGCACCTATCTGTCGGAGACGTCCCGGGGCCCTGCCGGGCCTGACCCCCACCGCGTCCCTCCCGAGCCCGGCTCACGCCGCCGGCCCCGGCCCGAGCCCAACCCCCGAGGCCAGTCCGACGGCGGCGGCCAGCAGGCACAGACCGAACGAAAGGAGCACGTTCCACCCGGCCCGGCCCACGTGCCCCTCCTCGAGGAGGACCAACGTCTGCAGGCTGAAGGAGGACACCGTGGTGTAGCTACCCAGCACGCCCACCACCAGCAGGAGCCAGACGTGTGAATCGGTGGGCGTCAGCACCGGAAATCCCATCCAGCCCATGAGGAACCCCAGCAGGAACGCTCCTGACACGTTCACCAGGAGGGTGCCCCAGGGGGAGACTCCCGCAGTGCGCTGATCCACCGCCACCGACAGCAGGTAGCGGAGGAGGCCGCCGCCGGCGCCCCCAACCGCAACCAGAAGCAGACCGATCAGGCCGGACACCTGACGGCCCGCCCTCTCACGAGGATCCTGCCGCCACCACGGGCTCCGATCAGAGGGGGATCACCGCCCTCTCTCCGGAAGCCTCTCGACCGGCGATTCGCCTGCACTACCCTCACTGACCTCTCTCCCTGTAAAATGGGCCGTCGCTCGAGGCATGCGGGCCCCGGGGCGCGTTCGCGTGGTCCCGGGGCTCGTGGTGGCGAAGCCGTCCCCGCCAACCACGATCCCGCGCTGCCATTCATCGTGGGTCCAGCGGAGGAAACATGTCGTCCAACGAGTACACGGAGCAATCCCGGAAGGGATGGTTCGCCTACTTTCTCGACTTCGTGGAGCGCATGGGGAATCTCCTTCCCCATCCCGTGACCCTCTTCGCCCTCTTCGCCCTGGGCGTCGTCTTCGTCTCGGGTCTGGCAGGCTGGCTCGAGCTCTCGGTGGCCGACCCGCGGCCAGAGGGCGCGCCGGGACGGAGCCCCACCGGCGAGATCGAAGCCATCAGCCTCATGAACGGCGACGGCCTCCGGCGCATCGTGGAGGAGCTGGTGACGAACTTCACCGGCTTCGTGCCCCTGGGCACGGTGCTGGTGGCCCTCCTGGGGGTGGGGGTGGCGGAGAAGTCCGGACTCCTCTCGGCCATGATCCGGGCCGTGGTCCTGAAGGCGCCGCCCCATCTGGTCACCGGCGCCATCGTCTTCGCCGGAGTGGTCTCGAACACTGCCTCGGAGATGGGCTACGTGGTCCTGATCCCGCTGGCCGCGGTGATCTTCTACGCCCTGGGCCGCCACCCCTACGCCGGGTTGGCGGCGGCCTTCGCAGGGGTGTCGGCGGGATACAGCGCCAACCTCCTCATCGGAACCGTGGACCCGCTCCTGGCGGGGATCACCGAAGAGGCGGCCCGGCTCATCGATCCGGAGTACGAGGTCCACCCGGCCGTGAACTGGTACTTCATGATCGTCAGCACCTTCGTGGTGACCCTCATCGGATGGTGGGTCACCGCCCGGATCGTGGAGCCCCGGCTGGGCGAGTACGACGACGCCGATGCCGACCAGGACGCCCTGGGAGAACAGACCACCGAACCCCTGAGCGCCGACGAGGTCCAGGGGCTCCTGTGGGCAGGAGTCGCGACCCTGGCCATGTCGGTCCTCCTGATCCTCTCGGTGGTCCCGGAGTGGGGCGTCCTCCGCAATCCCGAGACCGGCGACGTCCTCCACTCCCCCTTCCTGAGGGGCATGGTGACGCTGATCTTCGTCTTCTTCCTGGTGCCGGGGTTCGTGTACGGGTGGGTCACCGGTTCCATGCGGTCGGACCGGGACGTCGTGGAAGGGATGGCCGGGGCCATGAGCTCCATGGGCCTCTACATCGTCCTGGTGTTCTTTGCCGCCCAGTTCGTGGCCTTCTTCGGCTGGACGAACCTGGGTGGGATCACCGCAGTGGTGGGGGCCGACACGCTGCAGCGGATCGGGCTCACCGGACCGCTGGTCTTCATCCCCTTCATCCTCATGTGCTGCATGGTGAATCTGGCGCTGGGGAGTGCCTCGGCCCAGTGGGCCATCACGGCCCCCATCTTCGTGCCCATGCTCATGCTCATCGGGTACTCCCCCGAGGTCATCCAGGCCGCCTACCGGATCGGCGACTCCAGCACCAACATCATCACCCCCATGATGAGCTATTTTGGGCTCATCCTGGCCTTCGCCGCCCGCTACGACCGCAACCTGGGGATCGGCACCCTGGTGGCCATGATGCTTCCCTACACCATCTTCTTCCTCCTGGGGTGGATCATCACCTTCTACGTGTGGGTCTTCGCCCTGGGGATGCCGGTGGGCCCCGCAGCGCCCACGTACTACGGCGGGGGTTGATCCAGGGGGCGCCGCGTGCACCCCCCGGGCGCCGCGTGCATCCCCCGGCAGCCTCTCCACGGGGCTGCCCGCACCCGGACCGCCCGCCCCCGAGCCTTGATCGGCGGCTGACCCCATGGTAGCCTTCGTTCACTATGAGCCAAGCTACCGAGAGTACCCTCAATCTCGCCGAGACCGGCACCCGGGGCCGGGAGTCCAACCGCCGCCTCTTCATGCAGTTCATGGCCTTCGGAGACTGCGAAGACCCTGCCGCCGTCATCACGGCGATGCAGGAGGCCGGCATCCCCGGTGCCGTCTACCACGACCTGCACGATCCCTTCGGGGTCGGCGTGGTGACTCTGAGCGAGGATCCGAACTTCCTGCTGGGGCCCTGGCGCCAGCTGCTGCGGGGCCCGGCCTTCGCCGAACTCACCCCCAAGCCCCGCTACACCATGCTGGGGCGAACCTACGCCCTGGGATATGAGCCGGACCTGGACGAGACGCTGGTGACCCGCCCTCGCCGTACGGCCCTCCACCCCGACTGGCAGTGGGTGGTCTGGTACCCGCTCCGGCGCTCCGGCGCCTTCGCCCAGCTCCCCGAATCAGAGCAAAAGCAGCACCTGAAGGAGCACGGGCAGATCGGCATGCAGTACGGACGGGCAGACTACGCCCACGACATCCGGCTGGCGTGTCACGGGTTGGACACCAACGACAACGACTTCGTGGTGGCGGTGACCGGCCGGGAGCTCACGCCCCTCTCGAAGCTGGTGGAGCACATGCGTCAGACGCAGCAGACCTCGCTGTACCTGGAACGCCTCGGCCCCTTCTTCGTGGGCAAGGCCGCCTGGAAGAGCCCGCTGGACTGAACTCGCCGACTCCTCCAGGCAGAGTCCCATCACGGCCGAGCAGCCGTAAGACTCGGTCCGACCACGACTTCGGCGCCGCCCGACCCCACGCCCCACACCCCTTCTCTCACCCCCTCCGTTCTGTCTGCGGGACGTGTTGGTGGAGCCTCGAGCTGGGCCGCCCCTCCGTTCTGTCTGCGGGACGTGTTGGTGGACCCTCGAGCTGCGCCGCCCCTCCGTTCTGTCTGCGGGAAATGTTGGTGGGCTGGAGGGCACACCCTGCACCCAGCCTTCGCCGGCCGGCGAGGCCGAAGTCCTACTCGACGACCAGGATTCCGTGCATGCCCTGCCCCGGAGCGCCATGCACCTGGCAGTGATAGCCGTACTCCCCGGGCTCGGTGGGGAGGGTCACCTGGTGGGTGCCATTCGTCTGGGTGGGGGAGTCAGGGAGATCTGCGGTGTCCCAGGTAACGTCGTGGAGGTTCTGTCCCTCCCACGTCCATTCCACCGTCTCACCGGGGGCGACGAGCGAGGTCATGGGGTTGAAGACGTTGTCCTGGACCGAAACCTCGTTGGTCTCGATCGGTCCGGGATCGCTGGGCGAGTCGCTGCAGGCGACGGCTGCGACCAGGAGGACGAGGAGTGTGATGCCGGCAAACTTGAAGTGTGTCATGTCGGCGCCTTCAGTTGGAACGAACCAGAAAGATCTGCGAGTGCCTTGAGAGGAAGCTGACTCCTCTCTACCCGACGAAACTCACGGGACCACTCAGGGGTTTCTGCTCCGGGCAGGCTCCGCCGGGATACGAACCGGACGTCCGTTGAAAAACTGGAGGTAACGCGAAATGCAGCAAGCTCGCCCTGCCCGATTCCTTCCGATGCTGCTCCTGGGGACGCTCGTCCTCGCCGCCCCCCTCGTCGCCCAGGACGGCGACCTCCCCATCACCACCACCGATCTTCTCGAGATCCAGCAGGTGGGGTCGCCGGCGATCTCGCCTGACGGCTCCCTGGTGGCGTACACGGTGCAGAGAATCGTGTCCGAGAACGAGGATGAGGGGAGCGACTACCGGTACCTGACCCACATCTATCTGGCACCCACCGACGGCAGCTCACCGCCGCGGCAGCTCACCCGGGCCCACGAAGGTGCCGGTCAACCCACCTGGCACCCCGAGGGCGACCGGCTGGCCTTCGTCCGGCCGGTGGACGGGCGGCCACAGATCTTTATCCTCCCCATGGACGGGGGCGAGGCCCAGCAGTTGACCCGGATGGAAACCGGCGCCTCTTCGCCCCAATGGTCGCCGGACGGCACGCGCCTCCTCTTCGCCTCCAGCTTCACCCACCGCCAGCTCCGATCCGACACCGCGCTGGGCCCCGAGCCCGCGCCGGCCTGGGACGTGGAGCGGCCCCTCTTCCCCGACACCCGCATCCACGAGCTGGACGAGGTCGAGGCCGATCCGGACGGCACCTTCCAGGAGGTCCAGGCGTGGCTTCTGCAGAACCAACTGGACGACAATCCGCGGATCCTGCACCGATTGGACTTCCTGGGGGAAACGGACCTGAGCCCCGAGCCCTCCTATACCCACCTCTTCGTGGTGGAGGCCGAGCCCGACGCCGAGCCGACCCCTCTCACCTCGGGCTTCCACTCCTCCTCGCCCGGAGTGTGGCTGGGAGATGGGCAGCGGGTGGTCATGGCCGGCAACCTGGAGGACCCCGTGCACCCGGACCGCCTGCAGGAAAGCCACCTCTACGTGGTGGACGCCGAAGGAGGAGAGCCCCGGCTCCTGTTGGACCTGGAGGACCACTCCCTCTTCGCTCCCACCCCCTCGCCGGATGGAGCCCGGATCCTCTTTTTGGCCTCGGACATCACGGATCGGGGATACGCTCAAACGCAACTGGGAATGGTACCGGTGGAGACCGATGGGAGCGTAGGCGACGCCACCTTCCTGTTGGAAGGCCTGGATCGCGCCATGGGTGCGCCTGTATGGTCCGCTGACGGACGCTTCGCCTACACCACCATGGCGACCGAAGGCGGGGTCCCCATCGTCCGTTTTGATGTGGAGACGGGCGAACACGTGGAGTTCGTGGACCGGACCCGGGGCGTGCAGGCGCTGGACGCGGGCCCAGGGGGCATCGCCTACGTCCTCACCGAGGTGGCCAACCCCTTCGAGCTCTACGCCGCCTCTCTGGATGGGTCCGACGCCCGGCAACTCACTCGGCACAACGCCGATTGGCTCGCGGATCGGCGCGTGAGCATCCCGGAGGAAGGCACCCTGACCCGGCCCGACGGGACGGAGGTGCAGTACTGGGTGATGCGGCCCACCTTCTTCGAGGAGGGCGAGCGCTATCCCCTTCTCACCAACATACACGGGGGACCCTCCGTCATGTGGGGACCGGGCGAAGCCAGCATGTGGCACGAGTTCCAGCTCATGGCCTCCCGAGGATACGGGGTGGTCTTCTCCAACCCCCGAGGGTCGGCGGGCTATGGTCGCGACTTCCAGCACGGGAACCACCAGGACTGGGGGCACGGCCCCGCAGGCGACGTTCTGGCCGCCACCTCGGCTGCCACCGAGCTGGACTGGGTGGACCCGGACCGTCTGGTGGTCACCGGGGGCTCCTACGCCGGCTACCTGACGGCCTGGATCGTGGCCCATGACCACCGCTTTCAGGCCGCCGTGGCCCAGCGGGGCGTGTACGACCTCATCACCTTCCTGGGTGAAGGCAACGCCTGGCGCCTCATCCCGGACCGGTTCGAGCTCTACCCCTGGGAAGAGGGGGGCCGAGATCTGCTGGTGAGCGAATCCCCCTTCACCTACGTGGACCAGATCCAGACCCCCCTCATGGTCATCCACGGGGATGTGGACCTGCGGACGGGGGTCAGCCAGAGCGAGATGCTGGTCCGGGCCCTCAAGATCCTGGACCGACCGGTGGAGTACGTTCGCTACCCCGGTGGGGCGCATGACCTCTCGCGCACCGGCGACCCGCACCAGCGAATGGACCGCCTTCTGAGGATCTACGAGTTCCTGGAACGTCACCTTCAGAACTGAGGAGAACAGGGAGACGCCCTCACCAACACGTCCTGCAGACAGAACGGAGGGGGGCTTGAAGCGTCCGTAGACCAAGGGGTTCCGAGCCGCCGCGCCGCCAACACTTCCTGCGGACAGAACGGAGGGGCGGCAGCAACGGGGCCTCACCAACACTTCCTGCGGACAGAGCGGAGGGGGCGGAGGCAACAGGGCCTCACCAACACTTCCTGCGGACAGAGCGGAGGGGGCCGGAACCGGGTGTCTCGCGTGGCGGGGTCCGGGGGGCCTCCGCCGCGCACCGCCTCGCCTTGTCTCCGGCGAATCTGCGGCCTACCTTGCCGGTTCTTCGGCCGGCTCCCCTGAGTCGACCTGCAGAATTTCCCTTCGCTCGGCATCCGCGCCCTGTGACGGGGCCGGCCGCTGGGTCGGCTCCCGTCCGCATGCCCCGCACAATCGCAACCGGAACCCCCGACCTTCCATGATCCGCGCAACTGCCGTCGGTCTCGTCCTCATCCTCCTGGCTCCCCTCCCGGTGGAGGCCCAGGACACGCCCTTCTCCCGCATGGACGTCTTCGACCTGGAGTGGGTTCAGGACCCCCGGATCTCTCCGGACGGCGAGCACGTGGTCTACGTGCGTCGGGGCATGGACATCATGCAGGATCGCCGAACCTCCGAGCTCTGGATTCTCCGGACCGACGGCTCCGAGCACCGCAAGCTCACCTCCCGCGAGGTGGGCGAGTCCAACCCCCGATGGTCTCCTGACGGAACCCGCGTCGCCTTCACCAGCTCCACCGAGGCCAGCGGCTCCGAGATCCACATCCACTGGCTTGCCCAGGGCGCTACCGCCCGGGTCACCCGGCTCGACAACTCGCCCCGGAACCTCTCGTGGTCGCCAGACGGACAGAGGATCGCCTTCGTGAAGCACGTCTCGGAGCCCGAACCCCGGCTGGTGTCGCCGCCGACCCCTCCGGAGGGCGCCCAGTGGGCGGATCCGCCACGGGTCGAGACCCGCCTGAACCACGAGCAGGACGGGGTGGGAATCATGGACCACGGCTTCGACCACATCTTCGTGGTGGGGGCGGGCGGCGGATCGGTGCGACAGGTCACCTCGGGGGACTTCGACCACGCCGGCACACCGGAATGGACCCCGGACGGGGAGCGGCTCATCTTCTCGGCCAACCGCCACCCGGACTGGGAGCACGAGCGTAGGAACACGGAGATCTACAGCGTCACCGTCGAGGACGGCGAGATCCGGCAGCTCACCGACCGATTCGGGCCGAACCACACCCCCCGGGTGTCTCCCGACGGTCAGACTATCGCCTATCTCGGATACGAGGACCGGATCCGGACCTACCAGCTCACCCGTATCTACACAATGAACGCCGACGGTTCGGACGTCCGGGAGGTGGAGACCGGCCTGGACCGCTCCATCGGCGGGCTGGCCTGGGACGCGGATGGGGCCGGTCTCTACTTTCAGTACGCCGACCAGGGCGTGAGCAAGATCGGGCACACCGGCCTGGACGGCACGGCCACGGAGGTGGCCCGGGACCTGGGCGGCACCTCCATCGGTCGGCCTTATGCCGGAAGTGCCGACTTTACCTTCTCCGCCGACGGCACCATCGCCATGAACCTCAGTTCTCCGGATCGTCCGGGGGAGCTGGCCGTCACCCGGCGTGGCCAGAGCCAGCCGCAGCAGATCACCGATCTGAACGGGGGGTGGGCCGACCGACGTGCGGTGGGCGAGGTGCAGGAGGTCTGGTACACCTCTTCGGTGGACGGCCGGGACCTCCACGGTTGGATCGTCCTGCCTCCGGACCACGATCCCGCCCGGGAGTATCCCCTGCTGGTGGAGATCCACGGCGGCCCCATCAGCCACTACGGCCCCCACTTCGCCCCCGAGATCCAGCTGTACGCCTCGGCCGGCTACGTGGTCTTCTACCCCAACGCCCGGGGGAGCACCAGCTACGGAGAGGAGTTCGGCGACCTCCTCTACCACGATTTCTCGGGGGGTGAGTATCCCGACATCATGGACGGGGTGGACCACCTCATCGAGGAGGGCGTCGCCTCGGGAGACAGCCTCTACGTCACCGGCGGAAGCGCCGGCGGCACCTCCACCGCCTGGATCGTGGGCCAGACCCATCGGTTCCGGGCCGCGGCGGTCCAGAAGCCGGTCATGAACTGGATCAGCAAGACGCTGGCCGCCGACAACTACTACGCCTACGCCGACTATCGCTATCCCGGACAGCCGTGGGAGAACCCCATGGAGTACTGGGAGGTCTCACCCATCTCGCTGGTGGGGAACGTGGAGACCCCCACCCTGGTGATCCTGGGCGAGCTGGACCTGCGGACGCCGACCTGGGAAGCCAAGCAGCTCTACCACGCCCTCAAGCTCCAGGGAGTGGAGACCATGTACGTGGAGGTGCCCGACACCTATCACTTCATCTCGGAGCGGCCCAGTCAGCTCATTACCAAGGTGGACCACATCCTGGCCTGGTTTGAGCGTTACCGCTGAGAGCCTGATCCGTAGGCAGCCCGGACCTCGTCCAGCAGGTCCCGGGCCTCCTGCTGGTACTGGGGGTCGCGGGGTGCGTGATGGGGCATCTGCAGGGCCCGTTCCAGGTGCCGGGAGGCCTCGTCGCCCCGGTTCTGCTCCACCAGCACCCGGGCCATCTGCAACCTGTGGATGATCCGATCATGAAGCCGGATCGCCCTCTGGAAGTCCTCCTCCGCCTCCTGAAGTGAGGCGTCGGGCATTCCGCCGTAGACCAGTCGGAGCGCAGCCCGGGCCACGAACCCCAGGGTGGCCACCTCAAAGTGCCAGCGCGCCCGAACATGGTAGGCCACGTCGTGCTCGTCGTTCAGCTCGATGACCCGATCCACATGCCGGCGAACCGCCCGGGAGTGCTCCACCCGCTCGGTGATCCCGGCGGCCAGCCCCGCCTGGCCGGCCGCCATGGCCACGGCCAGGTGCGCCTCGGGGTGGTCCGGGCTCAGCTCCACTGCCTGGTACGCCGCATCCAGAGCGGTGCGGTACAGCTCGCGCTGCTCGGCGGAGTTGGTGGCTCGCTCCAGGCCCACATCCACCTTCACCCTGGAGAGGCGCCAGAGGACCTCCGGCTCGCCTGGGTGTCGCCCCTGGAGCTCCCGCAGATCGGTGAGCGCCTCCTCGAAGCCGGCGGCGGCCACGGTGTGGTCGACGGCGACCAGTCGCGCCCCGAGCTCCGCCGACCCCACCTGGGGCGGGTCGGGCATCTGGGCGCCGGCGGCAGGAGCCAGGACCAGCGCCACGACGGTCCCCCAGACCAGAACCGCCCAGAACCGCGGCCCTCCGGGCCGCCCCTGCCGGCAGTCCGTTCCGGGGGCATCCAGCCTGGAGGCGCACACCCTGGCGTCGCACTGATGGGCCCGAGACATTGAGCGTCTGAGTAGATCCGGCCGGAAAGGCGGAAGAGAAGGCAAGATGGCGTGTGCCTGTGGGGTATAGGGTTTGGCGCTCGGGTCGACAGCAGGGTAGGATACCCATGCTGGGGCCACCGCTCAAGCCTCAGCGGACGCACTGGCCCCGGATCCATGGGCAAACCCCGGCATGGCACGCCACGGCTGCCCTCGCCTCGAGCCCAGACCAAGGAGTGAGGAATGTCGTCCAAGAAGGCACTTCGGAAGAAACGGCGGAAGGAGGCGGAGAAGGAGAAGAGTGGCCAGGGGGGCCTCAATCCGGCGACCCAATTCATCCTCCTCATCGCCATCGTGCTGATCCTGATCGTGGCCGCGGGCCTCCTCCTGAGCTAGCGCTCCGGAACGTGGGAAGCCCCCTCCGCAGGGGCCGTGTGGTGGTTCTCCTATAGGACGCGCTGCCCCCAATCATGCCTATCCGCCGTTCTGCAGCAGCATTGGCTCATCGTTCACCCCTTCCCCTGCATCCCCATGCTCCTTGTTCCCACCTACCTCTCTGAGAGCGCCATCCACGGCATCGGCATGTTCGCTGCCAAGCCGATCCCGGCCGATACGCGGATCTGGAGCTTCGATCCCCGCGTGGACTGGAAGATACGGCCCGACGAGCTGGAGGCCTTTCCCGAGCCCTACCGGTCGCGCCTTCACGCATGGTCCTATCTCGACGACGACGGGCTCTACGTGGTCTGCGGCGACAACGCAAAGTTCATGAACCACACCGAGTCGCCGAATTGCGACGACCCGGAAGGCAACTTCACGGTGACGAACCGGGCCATCGAGGCCGGCGAGGAACTCACCTGCAACTACTTCACCTTCGACCGCGAGAGCGCGGCCACGGGTCTCAACTTCGAGGTCCAGTCCGCTCGGTAGCCTTTGCTCTGCTGGCTGGCGAACGGCCACCGCCAGCAGAGCGGCCGAAGGCCAATCCGCGCGGCCGCACGTCCCTTCCCGATCCGACTGCGAGAACCCAGACCAAGGAGTGAAGGATGTCGTCCAAGAAGGCACTTCGGAAGAAACGGCGGAAGGAGGCCGAGAAGGAGAAGAGCGCCCAGGGAGGTCTCAACCCGGCAACCCGGTTCATCCTCCTCGTCGCCGTGGTGCTGGCCCTGATCGTGGCCGCCGGCCTCCTCCTGGGCGACCGCTCCAGCCCAGGCGATCCGCCCTGGCCCGGGGCCGTCTGGTCGCCGGAGCACGGGCACTGGCACTGAGTCGCCCGAACCCGCGCACCGAAACGCAGAAGGCCTCCCCGGATCCGATCGGGGAGGCCTCTCGTAGCGGACCAGTCCGCTTTCCTGCAGGGCATGGTCGCTGCTGGACTCGAACCAGCGACCCCTACGATGTGAGCGTAGTGCTCTACCAACTGAGCTAAGCGACCCCGACTGCGTATGGGACCCGGGCACCCGGCCCGGCCCTGTGAGGAGCGCCTTTGAGCGCTCCAAGTACCCCCACGGGGAATCGAACCCCGGTTTCCTGGCTGAGAACCAGGTGTCCTAGGCCA
>PWLA01000127.1 GCA_003559555.1 Gemmatimonadota bacterium
GCCGGGGAGTGCCGTGGAAGCGGACCATCCCGGTGTTGCCCTCGAAGACGTTCAGGGCCCAGCGCACCTCGAGCCCCTGGCTCCGGGCCCGGTGGAGGGCCAGCGTGGCGTCCTTGCCCCCGGCGGTGGCCAGCGCCCAGCTCACGCCGCCCCCTCGGCCACCACCACCTCCGACTCCCGGATCCGGCGGACGCCGGCCCGGAGGGAGGCGGCGATGACGGCCAGGGTGAGGGCTGCGGCTCCGCCCACCCCCAGCGCCAGCGGCACCACGCCAGCCTCCATGAAGGGCGTTCCCTGGAAGCGGGCCCGGAGGAAGAGGTAGACGGGCCACCCCTGGAGCACCACCACGACGGCCAGGTAGGCCACCCCGGCCATCATGAAGACCAGCCCCCCGAAGGAGGTGGGGATCTCGGCGGGGTTCTCCGTCTTGTAGTTCGGAAAGACCGCCCCGAACGCCAGCGCCATGGCGGAAAGAGCCATCGTCACCCCCACCATCGTTCCGGTGGAGAGCCAGAAGAGAAAGGGATCCACCTCCAGCAGGAGGTTCGTCGCCACGATGAGGGGGAGCGCCACCAGAAGGAGGGGCACGGTGCCGGTCCAGTACTTGACCCAGAAGAGCAGCCGCGGATCCAGGGGCGAGGAGCGCAGGAGCCAGGTCATGCGCCCCTCCAGCGACATGGCGGGAAAGATGAACCGGGCCGCCACGGCCGCCACCACGAAGCCGGCCAGCCCCAGGTTCAGGAATGCCACCAGGTTCACCAGGAAGAAGGAGACCCCCTCGTCGGCTCCCAGAGGAAGGACCCGGATGTTGTAGATGTAGACCACCACCAGGACGCCCAGGAGGATGAGCTGGGACCACTGGGTGCTGTCGCGGAAGAAGCTCCGGACCTCCTTGGCCACCAGCTCCCGGGTGGTGGGTCGGGTCCTCACCAGGACCGCGTCGATGAGGCGGCTCCGGGCCCGCCCCTCCTTCCGCTCGGCTCCCTCCTGGGCCCGGGAGAACCCCCGGGGAAAGAAGCGGGTGTGGACCCAGCCCCCCATCACCACGAAGGCGGCAGCCGTGGTGGTGAGCAGGAGGAGGGAGAAGCCGTGGGGACTTCCCACCAACGATCCCACCATGGCCTCGGCGGCCCACTCCGAGGGGAGCCACGGCGAGGAGGGGGCCCGGAGGGTCGCCAGAAAGTCCGCCACTCCCCGGGCATCCTGGGGGCTCACCAGCCGTTCGGGCTGCACCAGCCGTATCAGGAGCACCACCCCGGCCGCCGCCAGGAGCCCGATGAGGGCCAGGAGGTCCCGGGTTCGCCTGGCGGGGAAGATGGTCACCAGGAGGAGCGTCAGGGCCGCCCCCAGCACGGCGGGAATGACCAGGAGGCCCACCGCCGCCAGCGTCGCCACCGCCAGGAAGCCGGGTCCGGCCCCGTAGACCCACCCGTACGCGCCCAGGAGGGGCACCAGGAGGAGGACCACCATCCACGACGAGTTGACCCCGCTCTCGGCCAGCCGGGCCCAGTAAAGCTGCAGGGGATCGGTGGGCGAAGCCACCAGGAGCTCCAGGTCCCGGGCCAGAAAGAAGGTGGAGAGCGCCGTGATGACGTTGGAGAGCAACAGAATCATCAGGAAGACCAGCAGCACCAGCCCCAGCATCCGGGCCGCCAGCACCTCGCCCAGCCCCTCCACGCCCCTGAAGTAGAGGAGCATGCGGGTGGTCATAACGAAGAGGAGCCCCCAGAAGCCGAGTCCCAACACCCCCAGCACCACCTTCCGGATGAGGGGCGTGCCGCCCTCCCGGTCCCGGTGGAGCTTGCCCCTGAGCTTGGGCAGAAGGAGGATCCGCGGTCCTGGACGCACCGGCTCACTCACGGGTCCAGCACCCCCTTCAGGCTGTCCATCAGGTCCGTCACCTCGTCCCCACCGGTCACCTTCAGGAAGATCTCCTCCAGGTGGGCGCCTCCGGCATCGGCCTGGTCGCGGAGCTGGGCCATGGTGCCCCGGGCGATGATCTCCCCCTGGGCGATGATGGCCAGCCGGTGGCAGAGGGCCTCGGCCACCTCCAGGGTGTGGGTCGACAGGAACACCGTCCCGCCCCGTTCCACGAACGAGGCCAGGAGGTCCTTCAGGATCCGGGCCGAGCGGGGGTCCAGCCCCACCATGGGCTCGTCCACCACGATGAGCTCGGGGTCGTGGATCAGCGCCGACGAGATGAGCAGCTTCTGGCGCATCCCGTGGGAGTAGCTGTCGATGAGCTCGTCCTTCCACGGGGTGAGGTTGAAGAGTTCCAGGAAGCGGTCGATGCGCTCCTCCACCCGGGGTCCCTCGTGCCCCCACAGCGCGGCCACGAAGCGGAGGAACTCGCCTCCGGAGAGCTTCTCGTACAGGAAGGGACGATCCGGGATGTAGCCGATCCGGGCCTTGGCTCCGGCTGGATCGGTGGCCAGGTCCCGGCCGGCGATCCGGACCGTCCCGGCGGTGGGCTGCAGGATGCCGGCGATCATCCGGATGGTGGTGGTCTTCCCCGCCCCGTTGGGACCCAGGAACCCGAAGATCTCGCCCCGCTCCACCTCCAGGTCGATCCCCTTCACCGCGGCGAAGTCGCCGTAGCGCTTCTCCAGGCCCCGGAGCTGCAGCACGGGGGTCACTCCAGCACCTCGATCCGGAGGTTGCCGATGAGCCGGGCCACCTCCACCTGCTGGGCCAGGCTCCCGGTGAGGAAGCGGAGGTGGGTGGCGTCGGCCGGACTCTGCCCCAGGGTGGGATCCATGGCCACCCACTCGCCCAGCCAGACCTCGGGCCACGCGTGATAGAAGAACGACCCCTCCAGGTGGACCAGCCCCACCGCCATCCGGGCCGGGAGCCCCAGGGCCCGGGCCAGCGCCACGTAGAGGACGGTGTGCTCGTTGCAGTCGCCGGCCCGGGTCTCCAGGACCTGGAGGGCCGAAGGGAGGGAGAACGCCATCTCCTTGTCCAGCATCCGGTAGACGGCCTCGTTCAGCCGGCGGGCCACCGCCACCGGGTCGTTTCGCTGGCCCCGGAGCGGCCGCACCGCCGTCTCGGCCGCCCTCCGGATCCGCTCGTCGCCGCTCTGGATGAGGGGCTCGGGGCTCAGCGCCCAGGACAGATCCATTCGGGGATAGGGAAGCCGAAACCCCGGCTCCAGCTCATCCAGGGCCTCGCGTCGCACCGTCAGGGTGTCGCCCCGGAGCTCCTGTCGGCCACCCTCCAGGTCGAAGTCCCCCAGTGCCACCCCGGAGAGGACGAAGCGGAGGGCGTCCCGCTCCCCGGCATCGGAGAGGTCCACGTTGGAGGCGATGGCGGTGGAGAAAACGACGTCGGAGCCGGACCGTCCGGCTCCTCCCGCCGCCCGTGCATCGCTTCGCTCCTGGTCCACCAGCTCAAAGGGGACGCGCTCCAGCGAGAGGCCGGTGGGCGAGGAGGACCGGAGGACCCGGCCGTCCTCGTCGATCCAGCTCTCCACCGTGATCCCCCCGTAGCTCTCCTTGAGGCGCCAGGCCGTCACGCTCCGGTGCCCCGCCCCGGCCCACCGGCCCGATCCCGGGTCCCGCGCCGCCGAGTCCGGCAGCACCAGGGTGTCCCGCTCCAGGATCTCCACCTCGACCTGGCGGGTGGAGACGGTGGAGGGATCGAAGACCGGATAGCGCACCGTGCGTCCCACCTGGAGCTGGCCGCCCTGGGCGATCCGGATGGGCAGCACCGAAGCGGAGATGGGAGGCTCGGTGAGGCGAAAGCTCACCTCCTGGGGCTGGCCACCCGCCTCCACCACCACCGTCAGGAGCGAGTCCCCCTCCACCCGACCCGTGGCCACGAAGCGTCCGGCATCGGAGCCCAGTTCGAAGGTGAAGTCGGTCATCTGGAGGGTGGGCGTCAGCCGCACGGTGGTCACCGCCGAGGCCATTCCCTCCTGGGCCATGGCCTGTAGCTCCAGGTTCAGCCGGTCTTCCAGCAGGAACCCCTCGGGGACCGTGTCCAACCGGGAACTGGCCATCCCCACCACCTCGCCCCCCATGCGGACCGCGTAGAAGTGGGTGCCGGGATCCAGCCCCCGGGTGGCTTCAGCCAGCCGGGTCATCTCGGGCTGGAGGTAGACCGTTCGGGCCTGCCACCCCATGAGCCCGACCCAGAGGACCAGGATCGCACCGCCCAGAAGCCCGCGCCGGCTCAATCGTCCTCGCCTCATCCGGGGTCGGAATTCGGCTCCGGCGGCACCAGCCGGCGAGATACCTGCAGGAAGACTTCCTCCTCGTAGCGTCCGCCCACCAGGACCACCAGGGTCCGGGGGAGGAAGCTGGACATGCGGTGCTCCTGGAGCGCCTCCACCATGACCCTGGCCGCGTCCTCGGCGTCAAGATTGCCGGCGCCGATCCCCAGGGGAGGCACCGCCAGCGTCTCCACCCCCCACTCGGCGGCCTGCCGGAGGCCGTTCAGGAAGGCCCGCCGGATCCCGGCCGCCGAGACCGCCTCCTCCGGCGACCGGATGACCACGTGGATGAGGAAGGGAAAGGGCAGGTCGCCCCCGGGGGTCACCACCGCCCCACCCATGGGCAACTCGCCCAGGGACTGGAGCCGGCCCAGGGTGTCGACGCCGGCCTGCCGGGCCAGGCTTCGCTCCGCCGAGGTGAGAGCCTCCAGGTCGGTCCCCACCGAGAGCAGAAGCGCCTCGGCCCCCGCCTCGCTTCCGGCGGCCACTGGATCGGCCGCCCGGAGGACCCGGATCACGAGCGGCCTTCCACTTCCCTCGACCTCCGGTACATCACCGCCGCCTCCGCGGGCAGGTGCTTCCGATCGTAGAGAACGCCCATGACGTAGTAGATCCGGGGGTTGTCGGGCTGAAGCCGGGAGGCCCGCTCCAGGGTGTCCAGCGCTTCGTCCACCCGACCCAGCCGGTTCAGGGCCTCCCCCCGGTACACATGGGCGGGGCCGTGCTCCGGATCCTGCTCGCACACCCAGCGGAGCTCGTGCTCGGCCTTCTCGTAGAGCCCGCGCCGAAAGTAGAGGATCCCCAGGTTCGCCCGGATGTCGGTGCGGGAGGGGTCGATGCGCATGGCCCTCCGCAGCTCTCGCTCCGCCTGGTCGAATCGCCCCAGGGCGCCCAGCGCCGCCCCCAGGTTGGAGAGGACCTCCGGATTCTCCGGATCCACCTCCAGCGCCGCCCGGAAGTGCTCCAGCGCCGACTCGTGGGCCCCCAACCGATCGTGGGCCACGCCCAGGTTGTTCCGGGCCCGGAGGTGGGCGGGCGCAATGGCCACCACCTCCCGGTAGCGTGCCAGGGCTCCGTGGAGATCCCCTTCTCCCTCCAGCTTCCGAGCCTCGCGGAAGAGCCGCTCCGCCTTCGAGTCGCCCTTCCCGGTGGAGCCGGACGCTGCCTCCGGGTCGGAGGTGTCCCCGTCCCGGTCGGTCGGCCCGGGGGGTTGATCGCCGAAGAGATCTCTCTCGCCATCCGATGATTTGCTCATGTACCGCTGTCGCCTCAGCCTGCGCCGCATTCGCTGCCCACCCAGTCCACGTACGACGAGAGACCTTCCGTCACTGGGAGAGCAAGCACTTCGGGCACGTCATAGGGATGGAGGGCGGCCGTCCGCTCCACCAGCTTCGGCAACACCGAGCGATGGGTCTTGAGGATGATCAGGATCTCAGGATCCTCCTGAACCTCCCCCTCCCACCGGAAGATGGAGGTGATGCCGGAAAGGATATTGCCGCAGGCGGCCAGCTTCTCACCCACCAGGGTGCGAACCAGCTCCACCGCCGCATCGTGGTCGGGGGCCGTCACCAGGACGACCCGAACCTCGGTTTCGGACTGCATGGGTACTCCAGGGGAAGAGAGGAGCCCCCTTCCCCGGGGGGAGAGGGGCTACCAGGTGGTGAACACCGTCTGCTTCACGTTCGCCTCATCGTAGACCGCCTTCAAGACCTCGGAATGCCGCTCCTGGACCACGCGGCGCTTCACCTTCTGGGTGGGGGTCAGGGAGCCGTCCTCGATGGTGAAGGGCGAGTCGACGAGGACCAGCTTCTTGGGCGTCTCGAAGCTGGACAGGTCGGACAGCTCCCGCTTCATCTCCGCCACCAGGAGGCTCTGAACCCCGTCGTCGGAGAGAAGTTCGCGGTTGTTCGACCACTGGATCCCCTTCTCCCGGGCCCACCCCTCCAGGGCGTCGAAATCCGGCACCATCATGAGGGTGAGGAAGCGCTCCCGGTCCCCCACCAGCACGGGCTGGTCAAAGTAGCGGTTCTTCTTGAGCTGGTTCTCGATGGGCTGGGGGGCCACGTTCTTCCCCCCGGCGGTGACGATGATGTCCTTCTTCCGATCGGTGATCCGGAGGAAGCCGTCGGCGTCCAGCTCACCCACGTCGCCGGTGTGGAACCAGCCGTCCTCGTCAATGACCTCCCGGGTCTCCTCGGGGCGCTTGTAGTACCCCTTCATGACCTGGGGCCCCCGCACCAGGATCTCCCCGTCGTCGGCGATCCGGACCTCGGTACCCGGGACCGGCTTGCCCACCGTGCCGATCCGGAAGTTCTCAGGGAAGTCCTGGGGGGTGTTCACGTTGGTGACGGGGCTGGTCTCGGTGAGACCGTATCCCTCCAGGATCATGATCCCGGCCGAGAAGAAGAACTTGTTGATCTCGGCCGAAAGGGGCGCCCCGCCGCTCACGAAGTAGCGGAGCCGCCCGCCCACGCCCTGGTAGATCTTCTTGAAGACCAGCGCGCTGGCCAGACGGTACTGGAGCCGGGTGCCGGCCCCGGGGGTGCGCCCTGCAAGCCGGGCCTCGGCGTAGCGACGGCCCACCTTCGCCGCCCATCCCACCAGGACGCCCCTGACCCCTGAGGCGTCCATCACCTTGGCGTACACCTTCTCGTAGAGGCGCGGGACCGACACCACCACCGTGGGCTGGACCATCCTGAGGTCCTCGGGCACGGTGTCGATGGCCCGGGCGTAGCTGATGCAGCAGCCCCGGTTGAAGAGGAGGTAGTCCACCATCCGCTGAAAGACGTGGGACAGCGGCAAAAAGGAGAGGGTGGCGTCGTTCTCGTCGATGGGCAGGCAGGTGGCCGCGGCCCGGACGTTGGAGTGGAGGTTGTTGTGCGAGAGCATGACCCCCTTGGGGTCGCCGGTGGTCCCCGAGGTGTAGAGGATGGTGGCGGTGTCGTCGGGCTGGGCGGACTCGGCCTCGGCCCGGAACGCCTCCAGCGAGCCCGCCGACGCTCCCTTCTCCAGGAAATCGGCCCACGAGAGGGTGGCCTCGGGAAGCTCTCCTCCCGGGGGATCGAAGACCACCACCCACTCCAGCTCCGGGCAGTCGTCGCGGATCTCCTGCACCTTGTCCAGCTGCTCCGGGGTGGAGCAGAAGACCAGGCGGGCGCCGGAGTTGTTCAGAATGTAGGCCACCTGACCCGGTGTCAGCGTGGCGTAGACCGGGACGTCGATGACCCCGGACGTAAGGCATCCGTAGTCGGCCAGCGCCCACTCTGGCCGGTTCTCCGCCAGGATGGCGGCCCGGTCTCCTCGCTCGAGTCCCAGGTGACCCAGCGCACCGGCTACGGCTCGAACCTGCTCCAGCGCCTCCCTGTACGAGATGGAGGGCCAGTCCCCCTCGCCGTAGTAGCGAAAGGCCGGATGGTCCTCCATCCGATCCACCACTTCGAAGAAGAGATCCACGAGGGTCCCTTCAGGCAGCTCCGCTGGATTGGATGCGTAGTCGGTCTGACTCATGGCCTGACTCCTGGAGGTTTGAGCTTCTACGGGTCGGAAGTCCGCTACTCCCTCAGTCCAGCCGGATGTCGATCTCCACCGGCACGTCGGAACGGAGGGAGTGGAAGACGCTGCAGTACTTGTCCCGGGAGAGCTGAACGGCCCGCTCGACCTTGGTCCGATCCTGTTCGCCGATGCCGGAGACCCGAACCTCCATGCGGATGCGGGTGAAGCGCTGGGGAGGGTCTTCGGCCCGCTCACCCTCCAACTCCACCTCGAGGGCGTCCATCTGGACCCGCCCCTTCTCCAGGATGGCCTTGATGTCGATTCCCATGCAGCCTCCCAGGCTCAGGAGGAGAGCCTCCATGGGCGACGGACCGGCCTTCGAGCTTCCGTCCAGGGTGACGGCCGGCGCCTGGCCGCCTCGGCCTTCGAACTGGAGTTCGTCGCCGGTCCAGCGGAGGCGAGCACTGCGGGTGGGTGGGGTCATCTATCTGTCTGGATTCTGGATGTCTGGATTCTGGGCCGGATCGTCGATCCGGGTCTGGGTGTCCTGTTCGGGTTCGTCGCCCCGGAGGCGGGCCAGGGTCGAACGGGCATGGGCCACGTGCTCCCGGGCGTCGGCGCCCCGGGGCGGATCCGCCAGGAAGGCCTCCAGGTGCTGGACCGCGTCCCGCTCTTCTCCCATGCGCAGGAGAAGGTAGGCCAGGCCGTAGTGGGCACCGGCCGCCTGCGGGTCCTTCTGCAGCACATGCCGATAGGTCTTGGAGGCTTCCTCCGTCATCCCGATCCGGGTGTAGGCGATGGCGATCTGCTGCAACACCACCGTGTCTCCCGGGGACTCCTTCAGGGCCAGGCGGAGCGAGGTCAGAGCCTCGTGGAACTTTCCCTCCCGGAGAAGCGCCAGCCCCTCCTGGTAGTAGTCCACCTTGTCCGTATCCGTGCTGTCGCCGAAGAGTTTCTTCCAGAAAGCCATGCGCGCAGGGGTCAGAGGTGGTCGAGCGGTTGCAGCGAAGGTAGTCGCCAGGCTCCGGGGGGCGCAATGTATGCCGAGGTCCAGACCTCCGGCGTCACGGGCATCATCCCTCTCGGCCCCCCACTACCACGCGGCGGGTCTCCAGGAGCACCTGGAGCCCGGCGTCCTCGAGGCGTTGGCTGAGCCCTTCCCGGGGATCCCGGACCACCACGCGTGCCGCGGGCCCCAGAACCCGTACCGCCTCGCCCAGCCAACGATCCACCTGGCTCCCCTCCAGCGCCACGCCTCGAAGGCTGCCCGTGAAGAAGGGCCACCGCTCCCCGGCCGTGATCCGTGAAACCCCCGGTTCCTCGGGCACGTCCCGGAGGCCGGGGTGAAGGGCCACCACTTCGATCCGGTCGATCATCCCGGCGAGCCCTGCGGCATGGGCCACCGGTTCGCCTGCCAGCAGGAGAAGACCCGGTCCCTCGCTCACGCCCAGCATGGCGGCCATGCGGAAGGTGTCCTCGGGACTGCCGGGCTCCGGTAGCGCCGACGCCGACTCCTCCTCCCGGGGCGGGGGGCGCAGGTCGCCGAAGCCGCCCTGGATGGGATAGCGCTCCCGGCAGTTGGCGCAACCCAGAGCCCCTTCCAGGACCCGCCGCTCGGCGATCTCGTCGGCCAGGAGGATGAGCCCGAAAGCGGGACCGCAACGCACGCAGGCGAGCCGGTCGGTGACCAGGAGGTGCATGAGGACCGGGGCGGCCTCAGGAGATGCTCGGCGCGCGGTGGGCCGGGACGGAGGTGGAGGCGGGTCCGTACTGGGCCCACTGGGTCGGCGTTTCCCAGACCCGGGCGTACAGCAGCCCCTGGGCCAGCTCGGCGGGCAGCCGCTCCTTCAATTCTTCGTAGAAGTAGCGGGCCTGGTTTTCGGCGCTGGTCTCCACGTCCTTGAAGGGCGGAAGATCGTTCAGGTTCCGGTGATCCAGCCCATCGGCCAGCTCCCTCAGGTGGGCCTTCAGGTCCACGAAGTCGAATGCGATGCCCGCTTCGTTCAACTCGGGCGTCTGGAGCGCCACTTCCACCACGTAGCGATGCCCGTGAAGGCGCTCACACTTCCCCTTGTAGTTCCTCAGGAAGTGGGCCGAGTCGTAGTGGGCCTGCACGCTCACCGTATACATCATCGTCTGTTCGTCCATGTCGTCTCCAGGTCAGCTCCGTTCCATCGGGAGGAAGGGGATCTGCACGCCGCTGGGGCGCGTCACCACGAAGTGCACCGCCTCGGCCACCTCCTGGGGGCGAAGCATGGCGGCTCGGTCCGGCAACTCCGGCGTTCCGTCCGGGTCCATGGGGTCCCAGATGGAGGTGTCGGTGGCGGCGGGTTCCAGGAGGGTCGCTCGAAGCCCCGTGCCCCGGAGCTCTTCCAGGAGCACCTCGTGAAAGCCCCGGAGCCCGAACTTGGACGCGGAGTAGGCGGCGTTTCCGGGAAAGGCCTTGCGGCCCGCCACCGAGCCCACCTGGACCACCGTGCCCGCGCCGTTTTCCTTCATCATCGGGAGGAAGGCCCGGACTGTGAGAATGCCTCCCCGGAGGTTCACATCCAGGTTCAGGTCCAGGACATCCAGCGGCGTCTCGTCGGCGGGGGCCAGGTGGAAGACCCCGGCGGCGGCCACCACGATATCGGGCGCCCTCCCGGCCTTCTCCCGAACCTGGAGCGCCGCTCGGCCCAACGCCTCGGCATCGGTGATGTCACAGGGCACGGCCCAGCCTCCGATCTCCTCGGCCAGGCGCTCCAGTTCGCCCACGCTTCGGGCCAGCACGGCCACCCGGGCTCCGGCTGCCGCCAGGCGGAGGGCCACGGCGCGACCAATCCCCCGGCTGGCCCCGGTGACCACCGCAACGGCGTCCTCCAGGGAGGTGGCGGCCATCATCGAAGGGGCCGATGCTCGGAGGTGCAGAGGCGGAGGAACTCTTCTCGGGTCCGGGCGTCCTCCCGAAACGACCCTCGGACCGCGGAGGTGATGGTGGAGGAGTTCTGCTTCTCCACCCCCCGCATCATCATGCAGAGGTGGTGGGCCTCCACGAGCACGCCAACCCCCTGGGGCTGCACCACGTCCCAGAAGCTCTGGGCGATCTGCTCGGTCATCCGCTCCTGCACCTGCAGGCGCCGGGCGAAGACCTCCACCAGCCGGGCCACCTTCGAGAGACCCAGGATATGCCCGTTGGGGATGTAGGCCACGTGCACCTTCCCGATGAAGGGCAGGAGATGATGCTCGCAAAGGGAGTACATCTCGATGTCCTTCACGATGACCATGTTGTGGTGGCGCTCCTCGAAAAGGGCGTCACCGATGGTGGCCTGGGGGTCCATCTCGTACCCCCGGGTGAGGAAGCGGAGGGCCTCCTCCATCCTGACGGGGGTGCGGCGGAGCCCTTCCCGTTCCGGGTCCTCGCCCAGCCGCCGGAGGAGCTCGGTGATGAGGTCCGTGAACGCCACCTCCGAGAGGTCAGGCGCGGGAGCCTCCGGATGGGTCGGGGCGGGGGTCGTTGTCGTATCGCTCATGGTGATCTATGGGTTCAGGGCGGTGCCGGCTGTGCCGGCGGTCCGAAGCGGTGGCGGCCGGATCGCGGGCCGCACAGCCTTCGGCACCTCAGCCGCCTTCGTATTCCACGTAATTCCTGGGGGTCTCCCAGAGCACGATGCGCTTCAGCTCGAGCGTCGCCGGAAGGGCGTCCTCCAGGCGCTGCCAGATCGCCACCACCAGGTTCTCCGTGGTGGGATTCACCCCGTCCAGCCAGTCCACTTCCCGGTTCAGGTTCCGGTGATCCACATCGGTGACCACCCGCTCCTGCACCAACCGCTTGAGCCGTTTCAGGTCCATGACGTACCCGGTGTCTGGATCGATGGGGCCTGCCACCGTCACATCCAACTCGTAGTTGTGCCCATGCCAGTTGGGGTTGGAGCAGTCGCCGAACACCTCCCGGTTCTCCTCGTCGCTCCAGTCCGGCCGGTACAGCCGGTGGGCCGCCGAGAAGTGGACCCGACGGGTCACGCTCACGTGAGGCATGGGTGGATGGGCCACGGAACTGGGGTTCGAGGGGTCGGCTTTCGATGCCGGATGTCGGGGAGATGGGGTTCGGCGCTCGACTACCCCCGCACCTGGTGATCGGTCCGCGTCCACGGGCCGACATGCGTTCGCGCCACCCTTCACAAAAAAAAGGGCCGGCACCCTCAAAAGGGATGCCGGCCCAGAAGACGCACCGAAGGGGGTAGATTGAAGCCCGGATGTAATTGATGGTGACCTCCCAGCGACCTTCGCAGTCCCCTCTCAGGGCGGGACGTTGGCCGCCGGAGTCAGTCCCGGCTTTTCTGGTGTTGGCTCAATGTTGAGGCCCTTCGATACGCCCGGACGCTGAATATACGGGGTCGGCGGGCCCGCGTAAAGGATCAGCCGTCTCGCCGATACCCCCGGAGCCGGGCCAGATTCTTCCGGTCCAGCGTCACCATGTCGTCGCCCTTGGGGGTCTCCAGTACCTTGGGAACGTGGGTGAAGCGGGTGTCGGTCATGATCTGCCGGAAGGGCTCGTCCCCCAGCGAGCCCTGGCCGATGTGCTCATGGCGGTCCTTGCGAGAGCCGAACGGATGCTGGGAGTCGTTCAGGTGGAAGAGACCCACGCGGTCCAGCCCCAGCCGGTCTTCGAACTCGGCCCACACGCCCTCGTAGTCGTCGACCAGGTCGTAGCCCGCCGAGTAGGCATGACAGGTATCGAAGCAGATCCCCACCCGACCTCGCTGAGGCTCAGGGATGCCCTCCAGGATGGCGGCCAGGTTCTCCAGGCTCGCGCCGATGGAGGTGCCGGACCCGGCGGTGATCTCGAGGAGCACCCGGGTGGGGCCCTGGACGGTCTCCAGCGCCCGGCCAACCCCCTCGGCGTTTCGCTCAATCCCGCTGGCGTGGTCGCCGTCGGTGGCGTTGCCGGGGTGGGTCACCAGGAAGTCCAGCTCCAGGGCGGCACACCGCTCCAGCTCGGCGGTGAACGAGGCCAGCGACCGCTCCCAGAGATCGGCCCGGGGGCTGGCCAGGTTGATGAGGTACGAATCGTGGGAGCCCGCCACCCTGAGTCCCCGGGCCGCCCGCTCGCTTCCGAAAGCCTCCACCCGATCCGGAGCCAGCTCCGGCTCGGCCCATCGGTTGGGCTGCTTGGTGAAGACCTGGACGTTCAGGGAGTAGATGTCCCGGGCCCGCTCAGGCGCATGCTGCACACCCCCGGCCACCGACACGTGGGCGCCCAGCTCGTCCACCACCGTCCCGTCGTCCAGGATCTCGCCGAACTCGGGAGCTCGTCGGTCCGTGGATGGAGCGGTCCCCTCCGCCATCAACCGTTCCTCTCACCGGGAAAGCCCGGCTCGGTCATGTCCCGAACGTTCAGGGCCTGGTCCACCTCCGACTCGTCCATGAGACCCATCTCCACCACCACGTCCCGGACCGATCGTCCCTCGGCGGCCGCCCGCTTGGCCACGTCCGACGCCCGGTCGTAGCCGATGTGCAGGTTCAGCGCGGTGGCAATGGAGGGATTCCGGAGGAGGAGCTCCCGGGCCCGTTCCTCGTTGGCCTTGATTCCGGTAACGCACCGGCCGGTGAAGGCCC
>PWLA01000055.1 GCA_003559555.1 Gemmatimonadota bacterium
AAATCGGGGCGCGTGGCGTTCGTGCGGCCTTGGACGGGGCGCACGTCGCTCTCATCGGGCTTCATGTTGGCCTGGCCACGGTCCGCGTGGCCCCCGGGCGGTGGTTGATCGCTGGCTGCCGGGCCCCATGGGCTCCCGAGGTGGGGTTCACTCCCGTTCGTGAGATCAGGTCGTGCCCTGGCAGGGTGCAGAACCCGTGCCTGGCCGTTGATTGGGAGGACCGAGCGGATCCGGGCAGCCTCAAAGATCGTGCAAACGCGAGACTCTGGCGGAATTCACCTGCGTTGGGCGAGGGGGAGCCGGGGGGGCGTCCAGAGTCGTTGATCTCTCGCACGTCGCGCCGCTTCTTGCAGTGTGCAAGTGCGAGCCTCGGGGGAGACTGAATGGCGCGAGTCCGAGGGGGACGCGGGTGACGGGAGGCCTTCGAACTGCTACCATGGAACGCTGTCGGGGGGCCAGCACTGCTGGAAGATCCGAGCTCGCACGACGACACCCACCACTCCCACTGCCATGAAGATTCTCGTTACCGGGCACGCCGGATTCATCGGGTCCCATCTCACCGAGCGATTGCTGAACGATGGGCACGAGGTCGTGGGGATGGACAATCGCGATCCGTTCTACCCGGCGTCCATCAAGGAGGCGAATCTGTCTCATGTCCGGGATCATCGGGGATTTCTGGACCTGAAGGCGGACATTTGCCGGCCGGAGGACTACGACCGGATCCCGGACGATGTGGAGATGGTGGTCCACCTGGCCGCCCTGGCCGGAGTGCGGCCCTCGATCCAGCGTCCCCAGCGGTATCAGGAGGTGAACCTGGGAGGGACCACTCGGCTCCTGGAGTTTGCCCGGGAACGGGATATCACCCGCTTCGTCTTTGCGTCCTCGTCGTCGGTGTACGGAAACAACGAGAAGGTCCCCTTCAGCGAAGACGATCCGGTGGACTTTCCCATCTCCCCGTACGCGGCTACGAAACGTGCCGGGGAGCTCCTGGCTCACACCTATGCCCACCTCTTCGGGCTGCAGCTCATCTGCCTCCGCTTCTTTACGGTTTACGGTCCCCGCCAGCGGCCGGATCTGGCGATTCACAAGTTTGCCCGGCTTCTGGCCCGAGACGAGCCGATCCCCATGTACGGCGATGGGTCCACTCAGCGGGACTACACGTACATCGATGACATCATCGAGGGGGTGGAGGGGGCGCTTCGCTGGATCCGGAGCGCGGATTCGGGCGCTTTCCAGATCGTGAACCTGGGCGAGAGCCGAACCATCAGCCTCTCGGAGATGATCCGGATCGTTGCCGAGGAGATGGGCGTGGAGCCTCGGATCGAGCGGCACCCGCCTCAACCCGGAGACGTGGAACGGACCTGGGCCGACGTGAGCCGAGCTCGCCAGCTGCTGGACTATGAACCTCGCACCGAATTCCGGGCCGGAGTCCGCCGCTTCGTGGCGTGGTTCCGGGAGGAAGGGCCCGAGGCTTGAACATGCCTCCCGGGGTCGCGATCATTTTGCCCGACGCGGGTTATAACCTCGCGCCGCCCGGTCCACGCCGTCCAGTTCGCGCCTCCCGACCAGTGGAAATCGCGCTTCACTGCGCCGGTCGGCCCCGGAGCTGGCGTTCCGTGAGGCGGCGTTCCGTGAGCCGGCGTTCCCGGCACCGGTGTACACGCCGTAGCCGCCGCGGACCGGAGACGTTTCGGCGAAGCCATGACCGAGGTTTGTTGGATGACGACATCTTCTGAACGATGGATGAAGGCCCCGGGGAGTTCACCGGCGGCGGTACCGGGCTCCGGGCTCCGTGCGTGCCTGGCGGTCGGGTTTCTTCTGGCGGCCCTGGTGGTCGCCTTGTCTGCATGCACAGCCGCGGGCTCTGATGACGGGGCCGTCCAGCGGGGTGACGAAGCCTTCGCCCGGGGCGACTACTCCGACGCCCTTTCCGAGTACCGGCTGGCCATGCGTCAGGGGGCCGATGACGTGGAGATCCTGACCCGGACGGCCCACGCCTACGCCCAGGTGGGACGTATCGACGAAGCCCTGGACCTCTACAGGCGAGCGGTGGCGCAGGACGCCGATGTCGCCGACCTGGCCGCAGCCGATCTCCTGAGGGTGGCCCGCCGGGCCACCGACCAGCGTCGGGATGGGATCATGGCCGCCGCCGCGGTGGAGGCCGCCCTGGAACTCCGGCCAGGAGTGAACCTGAGCGGCCTGGCCCGTCCTCTGGCGGAGCACTTCTCCCAGAACGGACAGTACGGCCGGGCCCTGCCCTATTACCAGAAGGCCATGGGAGAGGTGGGCCGTGATCCGATCCTGATTCTGGAGATGGCCCGGGCACACGAGGAGTTGGGCGACTGCGAGCTGGCCCTCGCCTATCTGGAGCAGATCTACGACGAGGTCCCGGTCCTTCGCCAGTCCGAGGTGGAGTGGCGGCTCGGCCATTGCTCCTTCGAGATGGGCCAGGAGGCCCTGGAAGAGGAGCGCCTGGAGGAGGCGTTGGAGTTCTTCCAGGTCACCATCGAGATGGGGGAGCCACGAAACCGATTGGCCCAGGCCTGGTTCGACAGCGGGGAGATCCTTGCGGCGATGGGGCGTTGCACCGAGGCCATGCACGCCTTCGACCAGGCGCAGCAGGACGACCTGGGGGGGGGAGCACTGATCCAGCGGGCCCAGGAGCGTCTGGACGCCATCCGGTTCCGTCGCGGTGGAGACGGCCCCTGTTGAGGGTGAGCGTTGCCTCGCCGACCCCGTGCCCGGTCGGTCCGTAGGTCCGTCCACGAGCCCTTCGGAATCCACCCGGAACCCTTCCGCATCCATCCAGAATTCTTCCAGATCCGCCCAGAGTCCTTCCGAATCCACCCAGGAGTCCTCGATTCATGAACGTCCCCCTCCTCGACCTTTCGCCCCAATACCTGAGTATCCGGACGGAGATCGACGAAGCGATCCAGCGGGTTGTGGCCTCCCAGTACTTCATCCTGGGACCCGAAGTGGAGGGGTTCGAGGCGGAGATGGCCGAGTACGTGGGCGTACCGCATGCGGTGGGATGCGCCTCTGGGACCGATGCCCTCCTTCTTCCGTTGAAGGCGCTGGAGCCTCGTACCGGCGACGAGGTGATCATCCCGGCTTTCACCTTCTTCGCTACGGCAGGCGCCGTGTGGAATGCGGGATTCACCCCGGTCTTTTGTGACATCGATCCGGTCACTTTCAACGTGACGGCCGAGACGGTGGAGGCAGTGTGGAGCGAACGGACCCGGGCGGTGGTTCCGGTGCACCTTTTCGGGCAGATGGCGCCCATGGCCGAGATCAACGAGTTGGCCCGGGAGCGAGGTGCAGTGGTCATCGAGGACGCGGCTCAGGCCATCGGAGCGCGGCAGGTTCCCGGAGCGCGGCAGGCCATGGAGGTGGGGGGGGACCATGAAGCGGAACGGCATTCCGGGGGAGACAACGGTCAGGTCATGGCCGGTGCGGCGGGCGATGTGGGTGCCTTCTCCTTCTTTCCTACGAAGAACCTGGGGGGATTCGGCGACGGAGGAATGGTGACCTCCCACGACGACGAGTTGGCGGAGAAGGTGGCGAAGCTCCGGGTCCATGGAGGCCGGCAAATGTACCACCACGAGATGGTGGGCACGAACTCCCGACTGGACGCTCTCCAGGCCGCGGTGCTCCGGGTCAAGCTTCCCCATCTCTCGACGTGGACGGAGGCCCGGCGCACGAATGCATGCCGCTACCACGGTGGGCTGGAGGAGCTCCCCCAGGTGACCCTTCCCGAAACCCTCGACGGCAACTACCACGTATATAACCAGTACACCATCCGGGCCCATAGGCGGGACGAGCTCCGGGAGCACCTGACGGGGAAGGGAATCGGGTCAGGTGTGTACTATCCCGTGCCCCTCCACCTGCAGGTCTGTTTTCGGGAGTTGGGCGGGCGCCAGGGCCAGCTCCCGGAGACCGAGCGAGCCTGCAGGGAGGTCCTGTCCCTGCCCATCTTTCCGGAGGTGGGCCAGGAACGCATCGACCGGGTGGTGGACGAGATCCAGAGTTTCTATGAAGGCTGAGCGGGGGACGTCTTGCGCCGGTGGCCGAGTTTTGCAACCGTTCAGGGCTGTATCAGCGTCCACGAGGCCCGGTGGGCGAATCCCGCTTGAACCGCGGCGGACCCCCTAAGGTCCGGCGCCCTGGAGTCGACACGGAATGAAGGGACCGAAAAACGTCGCAGACAGGATCATCACCACAGTGCTGGGGGTCATGCTCCTGGTGGTGGTCGTCTCGGCCTGTCGGTCCGCGCCGCCTTATCAGGGCCTGGATGCAGACGGTGTCTTCGAAGTCGGGGCCCAGGCCTTCGAAGAGGAGGACTGGGACGACGCCCGGGATGCACTGGAGCACTTTCTGACCACCCATGCCGGGCACGGTCGGTCTGCGGAGGCTCGCATGTTGTTGGCCCGTACCTACTTCGAACGCGGCGATCACCTTTCCGCTGCCGACGAATTCCAGCGGTTCCTCCAGCTACATCCCTCCCACGGCCTCGCGCCGGAGGCATCGCTGGGGATCTGTCGGAGCTATGTGGAGCTGGCCCCCCATCCGCAGCGGGATCAGCAGTACACCGAGCGGGCTCGCGATGCGTGCCGGAACACCCGGAACGAGTTCGAGGGGATGAACGTCGCGGAGGAGGCGGAAGAACTTCGGGCCCGGATGACCAATCGGCTGGCCGAGCGGGAGTACCAGATCGGGCGCTTCTACCAGCGACGCGGCGCCCATGACTCGGCCATTTTGATCTTCCAGGATCTTGTGGATTTCTTTCCGGAATCGGATTGGGCGCCCCGGGGATTCCTGGCACTGTATCGGTCGTATCGTGCGATCCGGTGGGATGAGGAGGCGGAGGAGGTTCGGGATCGACTCCTCTTCCTGTATCCGGACTCGGAGGCGGCCCAAGAGCTGCGGGCCGAGGACGACGGACCCTGAGCGACGACGCGACGGAGGATCGGAAGGCGATGGAGCGGGAGCCCGTGGACCGGGGCCAACTCCGTCTCGGCGTCATGGGGGGAACCTTCGACCCCGTGCACGCAGGTCACCTCATCGTGGCCCAGGACGTTCTGGAGGCGTTGGAACTCGACCGTATCCTCTTCGTCCCGGCGGCCCGACCGCCACACAAGAGTCACGAGGGACTTGCGCCGGCTTCATTGAGAGTTCGCATGGTTCGGAGTGCCGTCGAGGGAGACCCCCGGTTCCAGGTGAGCGACCTGGAGCTCAAACGTCCGGGAGTCTCCTACACGGTGGACACCCTGGAGGAGTTGCACGACCAGTACCCGGAGGCTGAGCTTCATCTCATTCTGGGAGCCGACCAGTGGGCCGACTTCGGGCATTGGCACAAGCCCCGCCGGATCGCCGAGCTGGCTCGACTGGTCCTCATGACCCGGGAGGGAGACCGGCCTTCGGAGGTGGATGCGGGATTCACCGATGGCCCTCCGCCGGCGTTCGTGGAGTTGCAGGTGACTCAGGTGGACATCTCGTCCACCCGGCTCCGGGAGCGGCTGCGCGCGGGCCGGGCCATCCGTTATCTCGTGCCCGAGCCGGTGCGTCGGATCATCGAGGCGGGCAAGCTGTATTCGTGAGGGCTGTGACCTTGGGCTTCGACGTATTGAAACGGCCTGACGGATCGTCAGCGGAATTCTGCAACGATCCTCCGGTGAGACCCGGAGGACACCTTGCCAACTGTACCGAGCTCCTGGTTGTGGCCGGGAGGGCCGCGCTATGGATATAAAAGCGATCTTCAAGAAATTCTTTGGCGACCGCCACAGCCGAGAGGTTGCGCGCCTGCAGCCCCTCGTGGACGAGATAAACGAGCTCTACGAGGAGTACCACGAGTTGCCCGAGGAGGAGCTGAAGGGCAAGACGGAAGAGTTTCGTGCCTACCTCAAGGAGCGGACCGACCCCATCGAAGACCGGATCGCCGAGATCCGAGACACCCGGGCCCAGGAGGTGGATGCCCGGGAGAGGGACCGACTCAGCGAGGAGATCAACGACCTGGAGGAGGAGCTCGCCGCCGAGGTGGACGACGTGCTGGACGAGCTGCTCCCTGAGGCCTACGCCGCGGTGAAGGAAGCCTGCCGCCGCCTCATGGGCACCGAGATCACGCTCAGCGGCCAGAAGACGAAATGGGACATGATCCCATATGACGTCCAGCTCGTGGGAGCCATCGCGCTTCACCGGGGGACCGCCGCCGAGATGCGGACCGGGGAAGGGAAGACCCTGGCGGCCACCATGCCGTTGTACCTGAACGCCCTGGCCGAGAGGGGAGCGCACCTGGTCACGGTGAATACCTACCTGGCCGAGCGTGACGCCGAGTGGATGAGCACCATCTACAACTACCTGGGGCTCGAGGTGGGTGTCATCGACAACCACAAGCCCGGAACCGAGGAGCGCCGGGCGGCGTACCGGGCCGATATCACTTACGGCACCAACAACGAGTTCGGCTTCGACTATCTCCGGGACAACATGGTCCACAGCCTGGACCGGCGGGTGCAGCGAGGGCATTTCTACGCGATCATCGACGAGGTGGACTCCATCCTCATCGACGAGGCTCGGACCCCCCTCATCATCAGCGGGCCGGTGGCCCGGGACACCGAGACGGCCTACAAGAAGCACAACCCCCTGGTGGCCGCCCTCTACCGGAAGCAGATGAAGGTGGCCAGCGAGCTTATCGCCGAGGCCGAGCAGATGCTGGAGGAAGGGGATGAGTGGCAGGCGGCCCACAAGCTGCTGGCCGCGAAGCGGGGAACGCCGAAGAACCGACGGCTCCTCAAGATGTTCGCCGACGACCCCTCGATCCAGAACCTGGTGCAGAAGGTCGAGATGGACCTCATGCGCCAGAAGCGGCTCCACGAGCTGGACGAGATGCTCTTTTTCGCCATGGACGAGAAGGGGCACAACGTGCACCTCTCCGACCGGGGGATCGACGAGCTCTCACCCGACGATCCCGACGCCTTCCTCATCCCCGACCTCTCCGAGGCGGTAGGGGAACTGGAGGAAGACGAGGCGCTCACAGAGGACGAGCGCCAGGAGGCCATCGAGGGGCTGGAGGCGGAGTACGCCCGCAAGAGCGAGCGGATGCACGTCATTCACCAGCTTCTCAAGGCCTACGCCCTCTTTCAGAAAGACGAGCAGTACATCATCGGCGACGATGGTTCCGTGGTCATCGTCGATGAGTTCACCGGGCGTCAGATGCCGGGACGGCGGTGGAGCGATGGGCTCCACCAGGCCGTGGAGGCCAAGGAGGGGGTGGAGGTCAAGGGCGAGACCCAGACCCTGGCCACCGTCACCATCCAGAACTACTTCCGGATGTACCACAAGCTGGCCGGAATGACGGGAACTGCCGAGACCGAGGAGGGCGAGTTCCACCAGATCTACGGCCTCGACGTGCTGGTGATTCCCACCAACCGGCCCGTGATCCGGGAAGACCGAAACGACCTGATCTTCAAGACCAAGAGGGAGAAGTACAACGCCCTCATGGACGAGATCGAGCGGCTCACCACGATGGAACTCCCGGTTCTGCTGGGAACCACCAACGTGGACGTCTCCGAGACCCTTTCCCGGATGCTGAAACGGCGGGGGATCCAGCACGAGGTCCTGAACGCCAAGCAGCACGCCCGGGAGGCCGAGATCGTGGCCGGGGCGGGCCAGCCCGGTGCCGTGACCATCGCCACCAACATGGCGGGCCGTGGCACGGACATCAAGCTGGGGGAAGGGGTCACCGATCCTCGAACGGTGGGGTGGGCCCGGAGTCGCGGACTGGAGGTGGAGGAGTTGAACCCGGTGGATCCGGGGCTGTGGACCGACCTCAGCGACAAGCCCGCCGATTACGTCATCGAATGCGGTGGCCTTCACATCCTGGCCTCCGAGCGCCACGAGTCCCGACGGATCGACCGCCAGCTCCGGGGACGGGCCGGTCGGCAGGGAGACCCTGGCGCCAGTCAGTTCTTCCTCTCCCTGGAGGACGATCTGATGCGCCTCTTCGGGTCGGAGCGGATTGCCAAAGCCATGGAGAAGTGGGGCGCCGAGGATGGGGAGGTGATCACCCACGGGCTCGTGACCAAGTCCATCGAGCGGGCGCAGAAGCGGGTGGAGACCAACAACTTCGAGGCTCGGAAGAAGCTGCTGGACTACGACGACGTCATGAACCAGCAGCGAGAGGTCATCTACGATCTCCGGCTCTTTGCCCTGGAGGGGGGGCAGCAGCTGCAGGGCGAGGTCTGGGAGATGATCCAGACGGCTACCGAGGAGCTGGTGGAGGAGTTTACGCCCGAAGACGTCCACTTCGACCTCTGGGAGCTCCACACGCTCCGTCGCCGACTCCTCATGGACCTCTTCCTCCTGGTGGATGAGTTGCCCGAGTCGGAAGAGGACGAGGCGGACTTCGTCGACCGGGAGGAGATTCTCGAGGCGGTCATGCCGGCCGCCCGGGAGCAGTTTGAGCGAAAGATCGAGGGCTTCGGCGAACACTCCGAGCGACTGCAGAGCTGGCTGCTGCTTTCCGTGATCGATGACAAGTGGAAGGACCACCTGTACGACCTGGACTCCCTTAAGGCGTCCATCGCCTTCCGTGGCTGGGGCCAGAAGGATCCCCTCATCGAGTACAAGCGCGAGGCCTACGACATGTTCGTGGACCTCATGAAGGACATCCGGAAGACGCTCACCAGTCTCTTCTACCGGGCCCAGGTGGGCCAACCGCAGGAGCGGCGTCCTCGGCAGCCCCAGCGGCTCTCCTACTCCGGACCCACGGAGGGGGGCGGCGAGACCAGTGCAGCAGCGGCTGCAGCGCGTCAGGCCCAGGGGCGAGCGGGACGTGGAGGTTCACGGCTGGACCCAGTGGGGGTGGCGGCTGCCGCGCGGACCGGGGGGCCTTCTGGAGGACCGGACCCCTCGGAGCTCCAGACGAACAGAGGTGAGGAGCAGGCTCCCAGGGAGCCCATCACCGTGGAGGACGAGCCTGGCCGTAACGATCCTTGTCCCTGTGGAAGTGGAAAGAAATACAAGAAATGCTGTGGGCGAGTGGCCTGAGCTCCGGTAGGCCGGCCTCCGATGATCTGGCGCCTGCCTGTCCGCTGTCAGGCCTCTGGAGTTTCGAGGGCCGGGGCTCCCACACCCCGGCGCCCGACGGTGGGGTCGACAGCGGGCCCCGCCCGGAGATCCGAGGGCCCCGGCTAGCGATGGGAATGTGGCACCGGCGGACATTCATGGCATTGATCGGTCTGGCGCTTTGCTTGACCATGACGGCACCCGCAGAGGCCGCCGCAGTCCTTCCCGCACCTGGAGTCGCCACGCGCCAGGCGCCGGTGGACATGACCGATCTCCGATCGGTATGGACAACGGGGACTTCGCCACGCCCGCACGCTCCGGAGGCGTCCACGGTGCGTCGTTCTCCACGCCCCACTCCCGTCTCGAAGCAGCCGTTGGTCCCAGGAGAGACCGGAACTCCGGGTGATTCAGCCCGCTACCTCCTCATCCATCTGGATGGGGTTTCCTCTGCAGTATTTCGGAGTGAGCTCGACGCCGGGAATCTCGAGAACCTACGGGACTTCTTTTCCAACGAGGGCATCATCGGCCACGGCGTGACGTACTATCCGCCGTTCACCTCGGCGGTGGTGAAGCGGATGCGCAATGCTCAGCCCATCCACGACGGTGAGGTGATCGGATGGGGAGTATATGACCCCGTCCAGGAAAAGAACGAGGGGAGAGCCCGGGTGCTTCTCCGTTACGCCCGCACGGTGCCCCGTCGGGCCCGGGGGAACTTCTTTCTCGGTTTCCCCTTCATGGACCATGTCGCCGGGCTGGCGCTGTGGAACGCTGCGGACATGGTGGAGACCTACGGCATCACGGAATACTACTGGTTCGGGACTGACACGGCCGGCCATATCTGGGGTGAAAGTGCGCAGCGCCGAAACCTGCGACGTTTTGACCGCTATTTCAGGAGTATGGCGGCCAGGCTTCCCGAAGACGTGAACGTGGTGGTCTATGCCGATCACGGAATGAGTTTTGGCGAGGTCCTGGACTACGACCAGGAGGTGGCGGACCGACTAGGCGAGCGGGCCCGCCACTACGCCTACCCCCATGTCTACCTCCGCGACCCCGGCGAGCGAGGGGATATCGCTCGGGAGTTGGTCCGCTACACTTGGCAGGATTTTGCCTTCTACGAGGCCGGACCGGAACGCATCGTCGGGCACGGGTCCGAGGCATGGTTCTCGTTTCAGCGGGAGGGCGACCAGATCCGCTACGAACACGACGGGAGCGATCCATTGGGCTATCGGGCCTTGGGCTACGAGGGGGAGTACCTGGACTCGGATGCCTGGCTCGCGCTGACGCATCAGGCGGAGTATCCGTATGCGCCCGTTCGAATCGTGGAGCTGTTCGACAACCCCTCCGTGGGCGATGTGGTGGTGGCTCTGAACGACAAACCGAAAGCGGGACCGTGGGTCTACGCCGGAAACCATCAAGGGCTCAGCGCCGCCGACATGAGCATTCCCGTTCTGGTTCGCGGCCCGGAGCTGGAGCACCTTTACGGGCGCGACTACGTCCGGATCGAGGAGATCCTCGCGCGAGCCTCCCCCGAATCCTTCGAACCCAGGACCCCGTCACGGGAATTGCATTCCGCGGCCGTCTCGGTCCGCGATGATGGAGATGGACTGACCTCGGAAGCGGAGTTCACCTTTTCCCCTGGGTATCGGTGGCAGACCGGTCTTGAGGTAGGATCCGCCGTCGCCTCTCAGGGGTGGGTTTCGGTGGATTTCCTGAGCGGATATCTGTCTCGCCTCTGGATCGGAGCAGGGGTGAGGGAGGATCGGGACCAAAGGCTTTTCGCTCGTCTGGACTATGAGTTCCGGGTGCGAAGGCTGGGATTGGATCTTCGGATCTCCACTGCCGACTCCACACGCCTGGACCTCTTCTACCGGCTCAACAGTCATATTGACGTCAAGCTGCGGGACTTCGAGGCCCTGGGCATCCGTACGCGCTTCTGACCCCAGGACGCGGTGCGGTAGGTGAAGCCGGGAATCGTAGGCGGGGGATCCCCAAAGCCCTCGCATTGGCGTCACGTTCCGCCGATTCCGGTTGGGTGCCCGGCCCAATCAGGTAGGGAGGCCGCGGCCGTAGACCGGTCCGCCGGCCTTCCCTCCGTTCGAAACCCCCTCCGTTCTGTCCCCGGGTGATGTGGGTGGCGGGAAATCAGATCTTCCTGTCACCCGACGTTCACCGTTCTGTGGCTTGACCTTCGCCAGGATACAGGATGCTGGACCAGGTCCGCCCCGGCCGACCAGCGCCCGGCTGGGCGGTTGGCTTACCCATTCCTGCCCGGTCCCGTCCAGCCATGGTACTGTCTTGTTCCGTCTGCTTCCTTCCGACTCCCTGTGCAGGTCCAGGGATGCGGCAGGGACGCTGTGGCCCTGCACCAGGCGCGACCTGATTGATGGGAAAAGGGATTGCGAGTCGGAAGGGCATAGAGGAGAAAGCGATTGGGGGGCGAGAATGCCGGAAAAGCGCGGGCCCGGTAGACCGGGACAGGAAGGCGAAGGTTCGGGCGGCCCGGGCCTGGAGGCCTTTCCATCAGACTCTGGGGTTTTCGTTTCCGGCATGGACGGATCTGCTCAGAAAGGTGCCGATGCAGACGAGGTCGCTCGGGAGGCCTGGCTCGTCCAGATGGTCCGAGAGGTTCGCTTTCCGGCGGACGGACCCCGGCGCTGTCCCCGATGCAGGTCGCCACAGACCATTCGCTGGGGCCGGTTCAAGCAGCGGCAGCGTTATATGTGTCGGTCGTGCGGTCGGACATTTAGCGATCTGACCGGTACTCCATTTGCTCATTCCAAGCGGCTGGGCCTCTGGTTGACTTTCGGGGAATGCATGGCCACCGGCTGTTCTGTGAGAGCCAGTGCCCGGAAACTCGGGGTGAACAAGGACACGGCGTTTCGTTGGCGGCACCGGCTGGCGGCGGTCTACGATCGGCCACCCGCCTCGCCGATGGCCGGAATGTGGGGGGTGTGGGACGCCATGCTTCCCCATTCCTATAAGGGCCGGAGGCCGCCGGACCGGGCCTCTCGGCGCAAACGGGGACGATTGCTGGATCCCCTTCGGCCCAGCCACATGCATGTGATCTTCTTCTGTTCGAAGGAGGATTCGGATTGGGAGTTTGTGACCGTGCGTTCCTCGAAAATATTTCCCACCGACGACGAGCTGGAGGAGCATATCGGCGCGCTCTTCTCGCCAGGCACCCGCCTGGTCGTCCCGATCCACCGGTGCGCGTCCTTCGCCGCGTTTGCCTGGACGCACCGCCAGGAGATTTTCGATCCCGCAGGGAGACACCGGCCCAGTTGGGAGATGCTCAATCGATCTCAAAAAGGGCGCATTCGGGCTCGTCAGCGAGGTTTGACGATCCCGTCAGAACGTGGCGAAGGGGCTGCAAGCCCGTCGTCCCAGGTCTCGAGGAGCGAAGCAGCTGGATCTGTGGACTCGACGGGAATCATCGACAAAGCGGCGACGGGGGGCCTGTGTCTCAGTGACCCAGATTCATCGCGAAGAACTCAGGCTCTGCCGCGGCGGTCTCCAGAGGACATGGAGCAGGGGGAGGCTCGCGCCATTCACGCCGAGGCCTGGGGCCTCAGGCAGGGGTGGAAGCGGTGGATGCGCAGGTTCCGGGGTGTCGCCTCTCGTTATCTTCGATCCTACCTGGCATGGTATCGTCAGCTCTTGACTGCCTTGGAGGAGGATCCCTACGGCCTGGCCATCGCCTTCGAACCGAGGCCGCTGGAGCCCAGAGGCCTGACGGACTCGCATGCGGAAGTCGACTCCGCCACCGACCGAGAAAGGCCCGAGAGGCCGGTTCTGGAACGGAGGCGCGACGAGCGAATGGCGGTCTCCGCCGGGGGGGTTCGAATTCCCTTTCTCGGGCCGAATTCCTCCGCTGCGGTGATCGGCACTCGCCTGATCGCTGACGCGGTGGCACCGGAAGGGGTCGCATGATCGGCGTTCGAGGTTCCGGAAAGCACGAGCCTTGCTCGTGGAGCCGTCCGGCGGGAGGAGCCGAAGTCTGGGGATCTCAGTTACGATCGGCTCAGGGGAGCATGGCGCGGAAGGCGGAGGCGGAGACCCTGGAGCGCAGAAAAGAGATCCAGGATGGACTTGCAGAGTCATGCCCTGCAACCTCCTCTTCTGCCCGGTGGCCCGGTGGCCCGGTGGCCCGGTGGCCCGGTGGCCCGGTGGCCCGGTGGCCCGGTGGCCCGGTGGCCCGGTGGCCCGGTGGCGGAGAAGGAGATGGTTCGGGGGCCG
>PWLA01000182.1 GCA_003559555.1 Gemmatimonadota bacterium
GACCAGCCCGGCCCGTCGGCCGTGTGGCAGCTCATGCAGTTCTCCAGCAGCATGGGCCGGATGTCGGAGTAGTAGTCCTGTGCGGCCACGGGAGCCGCGGCGAGGCCGAGCAGAAAGCCGAGGGCGATGAGCCGCCTGAAAATGCAGGGCATGGTGTTCCCCAGGGTGGCAAAGGAAGATGGGCATACCGTACAACGCAATCCAATATGATTGCCCGGGAGGCGTTAGGCAATCGGATGTTCCTGCGGGCTCTGTGGGCCTGCGTGCATACGCTGGTCGAAGCTCCACCACGCCTTCCCGACCAGACGCCCGGAAAGCCGGGAGGACGGCCGGGAGGCCGGGAAGGCGCCGGGACGCGGGGAACAGCCGGGCCCGGTAACGTTTAGATTCCATTCTCCCCGTCTCCTCTTTGAACGGTCACGTACACGCGACGCCACATGGCACCAACCCGAACGCCGGGAGCCCTCTCCCTCGGCCTCCTGCTCCTGCTTCCCCTTCTCCAGTGGTCGGAACCCCGGGAGTCAGATGGGGACCACTCCAGGTTCGCTCAGGCCGCGATCTCGTGGGTCCAGCCCCTGGCTGCCCAACAACCGTTCCCGGACTCCCGGGAGCGCACCGTTCGTGCCGTCCGAGCCACCGGCACCATCCAGATTGACGGCCGGTTGGACGAGGCGGACTGGCAGCAGGCCGAACCCACCTCCGGGTTCATTCAGGTGGAGCCCTTCGAGGGTGAGCCCGCCACGGAGGACACCGAGGTCCGGATCCTCTACGACGACGAGAACCTCTACATCGGTGCCCGGATGTACGACTCGGACACCACCCGGATCGCCCGCCAGCTCACCCGGCGGGGCGAAACCGGCAGGGCCGCCGGCTACTTCGAGTTCTCCTTCGATTCGAACCTGGACCGCACCACGGGCTACACCTTCCGCGTGACGGCCGCAGGGGTCCAGCGGGACCAGTACAACTTTGACGACACCAGCTCCGACGGCTCCTGGGACGGGGTCTGGGAGTCGGCCGTCGCCATGGAGGAGGAGGGATGGACCGCCGAGATCCGGCTTCCCCTCTCCCAGCTCCGCTTCGATCCCGCCGACGGGGTCCAGACGTGGGGGGTGAACTTCGCCCGCCGCCGGATCGCCGACAACGAGCGCTCGGAGTGGGCGTTCGTGCCCCGGGGCGTCCACGGCACGGTGAGCCGCTGGGGCCGACTGGAAGGTCTCGTGCTCGACCAGAGTCGCCGCAACGTAGAGGTCCTCCCCTACCTGCTGGCCGGGGCCGAGCGAGCGCCGGCGGCACCGGGGAATCCCTTCTTCGACGGCTCGGAGGCCCGCGGAGGAGCGGGCGCCGATGTCCGGTACGGCCTGGGATCCACCTTCGTGGTGGACATGGCGTTGAACCCGGACTTCGGCCAGGTGGAGGTGGACCCCCGCGTCATCAACCTGACGGCGTTCGAGACGTTCCTCCCCGAACGGCGGCCCTTCTTCAGCCGCGACGACGCCATCTTCGACTTCGGGCTGGCCGGGCGAAGGGACAACCTCTTCTACTCCAGGAGAATCGGCCGAAGCCCCCAGGGCCGGGCGCCCGGGCACGCCGACTTCACCGACGTACCCGGCGAGACGACGATCCTGGGAGCGGGCAAGATCACGGGACGCACCTCCGGAGGCCTCTCCGTGGGCGGACTCCTCGCCCTCACCGACCGCGAGCGTGGACGAGGCTACCTGGCCGACACCGGCGAGACGTTCCGGTTCGACGTGGAGCCGCAAACCACCTACGGCACGGCCCGGGTGCAGCAGGACCTCCGCGACGGCCAGAGCCGCGTCGGGTTGATCATGACCGGGGTGGACCGCGACCTCCCGGGCGACGGAGAGCTGGACTTTCTGGCCCGGCGCGCCCTCACCGGAGGGATGGACTTCGAGCACACCTGGAACGATCGGGAATGGGCCGTCTCGGGATTCTGGGCCGGAAGCCGCGTTACCGGAAATGAGGAGGCCATGGTCCGGCTGCAGCGGTCACCGAACCACTATTTCCAGAGGCCCGGCCAGGACTTCCTGACGCTGGACCCCCATGCCACAGAGCTCACGGGCGCGCAGTGGCGACTCGCTCTGTCACGACAGGGAGGCCGCCACTGGACCGGGGGAGTGTGGGCCGGACAGCGGACTCCGGGCTTCGAGGCGAACGACATGGGGTTCTCCACCGGTAACGAGAGGCTGGACGCCGGGATGCGGCTCGGCTACCAGCAACCGACTCCCCAGGGCATCTTTCAGAGCTACCGGTTCTCCTTCTTCACCTTCCACGCCTGGCGCAACGAGGTGAGGCGAGACTTCTTCTCCAGCTCGGCCTGGAGCGACGCGCACAAGTCCGGTACCGCCAGCGCAAGCGCCAACTTCACCTTCCGAAACTGGTGGGGGCTGGGCCTGGACGCCGGCTTCTCTCCCACGGTGCAGAGCGATGTGCTGACCCGGGGCGGACCGGTCATGCGCGATCCGGGCTCCTGGGACCTGAGCCTCAGCCTGAACACCGACCGCCGCGACGAGATTACCTACCGCTTCGGGGTGGAGTACGGGGAGGGCAGTCGAGGCGGGTACGACTTCCAGGCCGACCTGAGCGTGGACGCCCGTCCTGCCAGCGGGATCGCTCTGAGCCTGGGCCCCTCGTATCGCCGGTCCGTGGATCCGGGCCAGTACGTGACCCAGTTCCAGACCGGGGACTTCGAGCCCACCTTCGGGGGCCGGTACTTCTTCGGGGAGCTGGCCCGGGAACAGATCTCCATGGATGCCAGCATCGACGTGATCCTCTCGCCCCGGCTGACGATCCAGATCTTCGCCCAGCCTCTCCTGGCCGCGGGTGAGTTCCGGGACTTCAAGCAGCTGGCCGCGCCCCGGACCTTCGACTTCCTCACCTTCGCCGAGGGTGAACCCACGTCGGTCAACGGCGAACCCGGATGTCAGGGGGGGGAGTTCTGCCGCGCCGACGGCCGCATCCACGTCGACTACAGCGGGGACGGCCAGGCGAACGTGTCCTTCCGCGAACAGAACTTCAACATCCGCTCGTTGCGAGGCACAGCGGCGCTCCGGTGGGAGTACCGACCGGGCTCCAGGATCTACCTGGTGTGGCAGCAGCGCCGCCAGAGCCGGGGGCTCATGGGGGACTTCGACCTGGGCCGCGACGCCCGTGAGATGTTCGAGGCCCCCGGCGAGCACCAGTTCATCGTGAAGGTGGACTACTGGATCGGATTCTAAGGCAACCCGCCAGCGCCCGACCCGGGCCCGCCTCGAAGGGCCGGTCCGGTCCCGCTACATCGTTGCCGCGAAGAGGGGGTTGAAGAGGAGTTTGAAGGTGGCTCTGGGCTGCCCCCGGAAGCCGGCCCGCAACCCCAGGAGGAGCACCTGCCCTTCCTCCACCGACACCCGGACGGCGGCGGGCCGGCCTCC
>PWLA01000367.1 GCA_003559555.1 Gemmatimonadota bacterium
CAGGCTCCCTACCCTCCGCTCTCTCGAGCTTCAAACGTAGGTCCCCCTTCGGCTCGCACACGCCAAACTACACGGGCGCTCCACCTTTGGTGCACTCTTCGCTTCCCTCTACCCAACCAACCCCGCCAGTCCGGCTCGCTCTCCAGGACCTCAACAAGGCCCCAGGAACTCCCCTTCATCCCGGCTCGGGTCGGCTCTCTTTGTCAAAATAGCTGTCCATCCACACTGGCTCGGTCCTGCCGCCGAACCTGGCCGACACGACCTGAAAAACCGGATTTTCCGGCTCACATGAACCACGTGGTGGAGCCGATAAAGGTAGACCCGGGGGATGACCCCGTCAAGGCCCTGCGCGGCCCCGAAGTCGCCGGCCTACGTTGGGCAGGCGCTCCACTGCCTGAGGGGCCCTCTGAGGTGCCCCCGGATGTGCCCCCGGAGGTGCCCCCAAGGTGCTCGGGAGAGCTACATTCCACCAAGCTCCAGGAACCGGGATACCTCCTGGCTCTGCACCACGAACTCCCCCAGGACGCCGTCGTCGGGACCGTGCCAGTCCGAGCCTCCGGTGAAGACGTCCAGGCCCACAGCGGTGGCTTCCCTGCGAATCCGCTTGGTGCGATCGGGGCTGTTCCGGGGCCGGTAGATCTCCACTCCGTCGAGCCCCATCTCCGCCAGCGCCGGCAGTCCGCTCTCCAACAGATACATGGGCGGATGGGCCCAGATCGCCAGACCTCCCGCCCCGTGGATCATCTCGATGGCGGCGGCAGGGTCCAGGAGCCGGGTGGGGATGTAGGCCGGGTGCTCGTTGCCGATGTATCGGTCGAAAGCCTGGGCCACCTCGTCCACGTACCCCGCGGCGTGCAGGGCCCGGGCCAGGTGCGGGCGCCCCAGGCTGGACACCTCGCCTGCTGCCTGGGCCAGCACCTGGTCGAAGGTGACCTCCACCCCCTGCCCTTGCAGGAGATTCACCATCTCCTGGAGCCGTTCCCTCCGTCGACGGCTGGCCTCGTCGTCATGAGCGCGGAGCCTGGGGTTGGAGCGATCCACGAAGTACCCCAGGATGTGCAGCTCGGTCTCGTCCCAGGTGGTGCTGGCCTCCAGGGCCGGGATCACCTGGATGGGATGGTTGCGGGCCGCCTCCATGGCCGCTTCGACCCCCGCCACGGTGTCGTGGTCGGTGAGGGCGATGACGTCGAGGCGGCCCTTCACTGCGGCCTCCACCACCTGAGCGGGAGGAAGCTGTCCGTCGGACGTGGTGGAGTGAAGGTGGAGGTCCAGGTTCATGGGGAATGCCAGGAAGAAATGAGCGCCGGGCCCGCCGCTCGTTGCCGCGGGCTCGAAAGGTGCCGGAGGGTAGGAAGGTACCGGCGGATGGACAGGGGCCGAAGGGGAGGCAGGGGACGGCCGACCGGCTGGTGCCGGAGTGCGCACCGGAGCCGAGAACAGAGCATGGGCCGCAAGCGAGGCTGAAGGCGGCCGGGTGTGGGCCGGACCCGGACACCGCCGGCGGTCAGACCAGCGGATTGCCCGGTGTGCTCACGTCTTCCAGCTCGGCTGGATCGAGCCACGCTTGGGACGTCTGGAAATCCGCCGGTGCCTCGCGATCCGCGTATTCGGTGAGGATCACCACTTCGTCGTCCTCCACCTTCAGGACGCCCCGGTTCACGAAGAACTCCTCGGTGCCTCCACTGGGAAGCTCCACGAAGAGCGCCCCACCCCCCAGCAGAGTGATCATGGGTGCGTGGCCGGGGAGAACCCCCACCTGCCCGTCCCAGGCCGGTGCCACGATCCCCACCGTCTCACCCTCGAAGACCGTGGTCACCGGCGAGACCAGGCGCAGCTTCATGCTCGCAGCCGCCACCTCAGCCTCCCTTCTCCAGCTTCTCGGCCTCGGCGATGACCCCGTCGATTCCGCCCACCATGTAGAAGGCCTGCTCCGGCAGGTGGTCGAACTCACCGGAAACCACGCGCTCGAAGGACTCGATGGTGTCTTCCAGCTTCACGTACAGCCCCGGACGGCCGGTGAACTGCTCGGCCACGAAGAAGGGCTGCGAGAGGAAGCGCTGGATGCGCCGGGCCCGGTTCACGATGATCTTCTGCTCCTCGGTGAGCTCGTCCATTCCCAGGATGGCGATGATGTCCTGGAGGTCCCGGTACTCCTGGAGAATCTCCTGAACCCGCCGGGCCACCCGGTAGTGCCGCTCGCCCAGGAACTGGGGATCCATGATTCGCGACGTGGAGTCCAGGGGGTCCACCGCCGGGTAGATTCCCAGCTCGGAGATGGCCCGGGAGAGCACCGTGGTGGCGTCCAGGTGGGTGAAGGCCGCAGCCGGGGCCGGGTCGGTGAGGTCGTCGGCCGGCACGTAGATGGCCTGCACCGAGGTGATGGAGCCCCGACGGGTGGAGGTGATCCGCTCCTGCAACTCTCCCATCTCGGTGCCCAGGGTGGGCTGGTATCCCACCGCCGACGGCATCCGGCCCAGGAGCGCCGAGACCTCGGAGCCTGCCTGGGTGAAGCGGAAGATGTTGTCGATGAAGAGGAGCACGTCCTGCTCCTGCACGTCCCGGAAGTACTCGGCGATGGTGAGCCCCGAGAGTCCCACCCGGAGGCGGGCGCCCGGAGGCTCGTTCATCTGGCCGTAGACCAGGGAGGTGGACTCCAGCACGCCGGCCTCCCGCATCTCGAGCCAGAGGTCGTTCCCCTCGCGGGTCCGTTCCCCCACCCCGCAGAAGACCGAACGGCCTCCGTGCTCCAGGGCGATGTTGTTGATCAGCTCCTGGATGATCACCGTCTTGCCCACCCCGGCGCCGCCGAAGAGACCGGTCTTTCCGCCCTTCACGTAGGGGGCCAGGAGGTCGATGACCTTGATCCCCGTCTCGAAGATCTCGGTCTTGGGCTCGAGCTGGTCCAGGGTGGGGGCTTTCCGGTGGATTCCCCAGTACTCCACCTCGTCGCCGTTCTCCCCCCCCACGGGCCCGGCCTCGTCCACCGGCTGGCCCAGGACGTTGAAGATCCGGCCCAGCGCCGGCTCGCCCACCGGCACCCGGATGGAGTCACCGGTGTTCTCCACCTCCATGCCTCGAACCAGGCCGTCGGTGGAAGACATGGCCACAGCCCGCACCTGCCCCCGGCCGATGTGCTGCTGCACTTCGGCCACCACGTCCAGCGGTGCACCCCCGGGGCCTTCTCCCCGAATCCGCAGGGCGTGGTAGATGTCCGGCAGGTGCTCGGGCGTGAACTCCACGTCCAGGACGGGTCCGATGACCTGGATGATCTTTCCGATATTGTTGTCAGCCATGGTGGGCATCTTCAGCAGGTGGTGATTATTCGAATGCGGCCGCGCCGCCCACGATCTCCGCGATCTCCTGCGTGATCTGGGCCTGTCGCACCCGGTTGTAGCTCAGCTTGAGTTCATCCAGCATCTCGGAGGCGTTGTCGGTGGCGTTCTTCATGGCCACCCGACGGGCCCCCTGCTCGGCCGCCGCCGTCTCCAGCAGGGCCTGAAACACCTGGTTCCGGATGTAGAGCGGAAGCAGGCGGGCCAGGATCAGGTCGCCCGAGGGCGACAGGAGGTAGTTCTCCGGCGGGGTTCGCTCTCCCTCCGGAGGCCGGATGGGAAGAATCTCCCGGGCCTCCGGTGGGGTGGAGAGCGGAGAATTGAATCTGGAGCCCACCACGTAGACCTGATCCAGCTCGCCGGTCTCGAAGCGCTCCTGGAGCCCCGACACCAGCCGCTCGGCATCCTCGGGGCTGGGGTAGTCGGTGAGGCTCGTGTCGCGGGAGGCCATCTCCTCGCCCTGGAAGCGGAAGAAGCTGATCCCCTTCTTTCCCACCACGTGGAGCTCCACGTGCCGGCCCTGGGCACGGCTCTCGTCCAGAACCTCCCGGGCCTTCCGGATCAGGTTCACGTTGAACGCACCAGCCAGGCCCCGGTTGGCCGTGAGCAGGAGGATGGCCACCGTTCCGATCTCGTCGGGCCGACGCATGAGGGGAAAGCGCCCGGCCAACTCCGGGTCGTACAGCGCCCGGACGATCTCTTCCAGCGCAGCCCCATACGGGCGTGCCGCATACACCCGGTCGGAGCACCGCTTCAGCTTCGAAGTGGCCACCATTTCCATGGTGCGGGTGATCTGTCGGGTGTTGTCGACAGACCGGATGCGCCGTTTGAATTCGCGTGTCTTGGACACCTTGTCTCTGCTCTCCCCTTCTGGGTCGCCCGGCAGTGGCCGGGCACGTTCGGGAACCGTCTCGGTTCAGCTCATCCCGTCAGCGGGGACCGGCCAGGCCGGCCCCGGTCGTGTCAGTCCGCGACTCCGATCTCGGCTTCGAAGCGGGCGTTGAAGTCGCCGATGGCCGCCTTGAGGCCCGTCTCCAGCTCCTCGGTCAGCACCTTCTGCTCCCGGATCCCCGACAGGAGGTCGTCATGCTGTGCGGTCAGGAACTCCAGGAAGCTCTTCTCCCACTCCCGGACCCGATCCACGGGGATCCGGTCAAGGTGCCCGTTGATCACCGCATAGATGACCGCCACCTGCCGCTCCACCGGCACCGGATCGTACTGGGGCTGCTTCAGGATCTCCACCGTCCGCTCACCCCGGGCAAGCTGACGCTGGGTGGCGGCGTCCAGATCGGATCCGAACTGGGCGAAGGCCTCCAGCTCCCGGTACTGGGCCAGGTCCAGGCGCAGGCGACCGGCCACCTTCTTCATGGCCTTCACCTGGGCGGCCCCTCCCACCCGGGAGACCGAAATGCCCACGTTCACCGCCGGCCGCACCCCTGAATAGAAGAGGTCGGGCTCCAGAAAGATCTGCCCGTCGGTGATCGAGATCACATTGGTGGGGATGTAGGCCGACACGTCACCGGCCTGGGTCTCGATGATGGGAAGGGCCGTCAGCGAGCCGCCGCCCTCGGCGTCCGCGAGCTTGGCCGCCCGCTCCAGGAGCCGGGAGTGGAGGTAGAAGACATCGCCGGGGTAAGCCTCGCGCCCCGGGGGCCGCCGGAGGATCAACGAGAGCTGGCGGTAGGCCTGGGCCTGCTTGGTCAGGTCGTCGTAGACCACCAACGTGTGCCGGCCCTGCCACATGAAGTGCTCGGCCAGCGCGGTGGCGGCGTACGGGGCAATGTACTGCATGGGTGCCGGATCGGCGGCGTTGGCGGCCACCACGATGGTGTAGTCCAGGGCGCCGGCCTCCCGGAGGATCTCCACCTCGGAGGCCACCTTCCCGGCCCGCTGCCCGATGGCGCAGTAGACGCAGATCACATCGGCGTCGCGCTGGTTGATGATGGTGTCGATGGCGATGGCCGTCTTTCCGGTGGACCGGTCGCCGATGATCAACTCCCGCTGGCCCCGACCAATGGGGATCATGGAGTCGATGGCCTTGATCCCGGTCTGCAGGGGCTCCTCCACCGGCTGCCGCTTCACGATCCCCGGGGCCACCACGTCGATCTGGCGGGATCCCTCGATGGGCTCGATGGGGCCTTTGCCGTCAATGGGGTCGCCAATCGGGTTCACCACCCGGCCCAGGTAACCCGAACCGGTGGGCACCTCCAGCACCCGGCCGGTGCGTCGGACCTGGTTCCCCTCGTGGAGGCCGGTCCAGTCGCCCATGATCACGGCCCCGATGTTGTCTTCCTCCAGGTTCAGGGCCAGGGCCACCACCGGGTCTCCGCCGTCGGAGGGGGTGATCTCCAGCATCTCGCTGGCCATGGCGCTGGTCAGACCGTAGATCCGGGCAATCCCGTCCTTTACCTCCAGGACCTCTCCCACGTCTTCGGCGTGGAGTTCCTCCTGGTAGTTCTCGATTGCGCCCAGGAGAACGCTCTTGATCTCGCTGGCGCGAAGTTGGGTATCCGATTTGGCCATTTGCTTTGGTGTCCTTGGTCCGTCGAAACGTCAGGGCGTAGAAATGTCGGCGGCCATGAGCTGGCGCCGCATTCCCTGCAGCCGCCGGCGTACCGAGCCGTCGAATATGGTGTCTCCACTCCGGAAGGCGATCCCGCCCAGCAGTTCGGGTTGCACCTTCAGGTGGGCGATGGCCTCCTTGCCGAGGACGGCCGACAGCCGTCGCCGCACCGCCTCCAGTTCGTCGTCTTCCATGGGACGGGCCACCTGCACCTCCACGTGGGCGCGTCCCATGCGTTCATCCAGAAGGTCGCCGTAGGCCCGGGCCATCCGGGGCAGGAGCCGCTGTCGTCCCCGGTCCAGGGTCAGGAAGAGAAAGCTCAGGACGAAGGGGGGCACGTGTTCAGCAAACCCCTTCCGGAGCACCTCCTTCTTCGCCTCGATGTCGATGCGGGGGGTCTCCAGGAAGAGGCGGAACTCGGGGGCGGCGTCCAGGACGCCCGCCACCTGGTCCAGCGCCGCACCGTACTCCTCCAGGCGATCGTCCCGATCGGCCAGCTCGAAGAGGGCCTCCGCATAGTTGCGGGCGATGATGGCTCCTCTCACTGCTCAGGCCTCCGCTGCCGGCTGGGCGTCGTCCCGGGTCTCCATCTTCTTGAGATAGGTCTCGATGAGATCCCGGTCGCGCTCCCGGTCCAGCTTCTGGTCCAGGAGCTGGGCGGCACCGGCCAGCGCCAGGTCCACGGCTTCGGCCCGGATCGTCTCCAGCGCCCGATCCCGCTCCCGCTCGATCTCCCGGCGGGCGCGTTCCAGGATCCGCTCGGCTTCCTCCCGGGCACTGGCTTCGGCCTCCTTGCGGACCCGCTCGCCTATCTCGCGACCCTCGGCCACCAGCTCCTGGGCCTGGCGGCGGGCCTCGGCCAGCTGCTTCCGGTGCTCCTCCAGGAGCTTTTCCGACTCTTCCCGCATCTCACGGGCATCGGCGATGGACCGACGGATGCCCGCCTCCCGCTCCTCCATCAGCCCCAGGATGGGTCCCCAGGCGAACTTGCCCAGGATGAAGAGGACCAGCAGGAAGATCACGATGGTCCAGAAGCTGAGCCCCGGATCGATGGCGAACAGGCCGCCCCCTCCGTCCTGTGCCAGGACGGGGGCCGGCGCCGCCAGCAGGGCCAGCGTTGCGATTCCGGGAATCTTCATGATGCTCTCTCAGGCTCCGGCGAGGAGGACCCGGGATGGTGTTTCGACCATCGGCTCGATGGGGGACACCACCCCGGATCCGCGCTCGGCTCCGTGGGGATGATAACGCTCGCTCCTGCTCTCGTCAGAGCAGCTTGTAGAGGAGCGTGATCACCAGGGCGAAGAGGGCCGCACCCTCGATGAGCGCCGCCAGGATGATGGCCGACGTCTGGATGTTGCCGGCGGCCTCGGGCTGACGGGCGATGCCCTGCATGGCCGAGGATCCGATCCAGCCGATGCCCAGGCCGGCGCCCAGCACGGTGAGGCCCAGCCCGATGGCCGCGCCCAGAAGGCTGAAGCTGTCCTTGGCGGCCTGAACCATGGCCTCGGGGTCCTGAATGGCACCGGTCTCCTGAATGGCGAGAATGGCGGAAGTCAGCATGGTGTCTTCGTCTCGTCTCTCTGATGGGTATGAGTCGACTGCGTTGAACGAGCTACAGCGATGAACACTTCTTCAGCCCCACGGGGCTGGACCAGCGGCCGATGCCCGTCAGTGGGCATGGCGAATCAGGCCGATGAAGACGGCCGTGAGCATGGCAAAGATGAACGCCTGCAAGAATGAAATGAAGATCTTCAGCAGGGTGATGGCTGTGGCCATCAGGACCGCGCCTCCCGCCACTCCCCAGCGTGCCGCCGCCGCATCGGCGAAGACGAACACCAGGCCCACGAGGGCGAAGATGAGGATCTTTCCGGCCGTCATGTTGGCGAACAGACGAATGGCCAGGGCGAAGGGCTTGGTGAGCTTCCCCATGGCCTCCACCGGCGTCATGATCAGGAGCATCACCGCCTGCCCGGCCGGGTGCAACCCCCGGGGCGCGTAGAAGATGGTCCGGGCGTAGCCTTTCGGTCCCAGCGCCATGAACCCGGCCACCTCGATCCAGAGGAGGGCCAGGAAGGCCAGCGCCCCCGTCACCGAGAGCGATGCGGTGGCCGACGTCCCGAAGGGGACCAGCCCCAGCAGGTTCATGTACAGGATGAAGAAGAAGAGCGTCAGGATGAACGGGGTGAAGCGGTCCGCTCCGTGCCCGATGTTGGCCCTGACCACCTGGTCCCGGAAGAAGACCACCATGGCCTCCACCGCGTTGGCAAAGCCCGAGGGCGCCTCGTCGGCCTCCATCCGCTGATAGGTGCGCCCTACGATCACGAACGTGAGGACGCAAAGCACCGCGGCCAGAAGGAGGAAGACCACGTTCTTCGAGGGACTGAAGTCGATGGTCAGAAAGCCGATCTGGACGGGATCCCACTGGGGGAGCGGGATCTGGTAGCCCGCGATGTCGATGTAGGGGGCGTCGGACACCTTCCCCATGAGCATGGAGCCCAGGTCGAAGACGCTCTCCTCGGCAGGGGCCTGGGGAGCCTGTCCTTCCTGTCCGATTGTTCCAGCCGCTGCTGCGGCATCAGAAGTCATTCCCGCTCCGTCCCGTTCGATCGGTCCGTTGGTGCCTCCCGAAGCGCCCATGGCTCCAGGAGCAGCAGTACGAATAGTAGACCCACGAGGGTCAACGACGTCACCAGCGTGTCCAACTCATCCCGCGTGGCGGCCCAGAGGACCACCCCTACCACCGCCAACAGCCGTAGGAAGGTACTTCCCACCCAGGCACCCAGGAACCCCGGCGAACCGGTTTCCTGGACCGCCAGGATCCCGAAGGCGGCAAGCTGCACCGCCAGGGCGACCCCGCCGGCCAGCAGCAGGCCCTGCCTTCCAGCCTCGTCCAGCAGGCCCCAGCCCACGATCACGGTGAGGGCGACCAGGCCTGCGGCCACCGCCGCGTAGCGAAGCCAGCGCCTCATGGGCTCCGGTCGTCCGAAGACCCACGGGTCGGACCTTCCGGTTTCGGGTCCGGTGCCGAATCTCCAGGCTCCCTACCCTCGTCCGGTTCGCCATCATCCCGTTCGGCTTCTCCCCGGACCCGCTCCCGTTCTCGCGGGAAGAAGACCAGGTGCTGCAGCATGCTGTAGAAGCCGGCTCCGGCTCCCACCAGCGCACCGACGATGGTCAGGAGCGGCGTCGTGCCCAGCCGACCATCGACCCACCAGCCCGCCATGAGAAAAAGGCCCGTGGCCACCGCGATGGTGAGCCCGTGGCCGGAAAACCGTGCCAGTTCCACCAGGGGCGACTCACCGGCGGCCCCGTCCTCATCTCCGGTGGGCCCACCCCCCTTCCCGGGCGATCCGTCGCCCGGGTCCGCACCAGCGTCGGGCCGGGCAACCTCACCGTCCCGACCGTCCTCCTCGTCGTGCGAACCAACCTCTTTTGTCATGGCGCATCCGCTGCAGGCCTCTCACAGCCCGCTAAGCTATCCGCTTGTGAAAAAATGCGCAAGCGCCTGAACACCCTATACGCGCAAGCAGGCGCGAACCGGATCCCTCCCCTCTGGCGCGGGTAGGCATCGTTGGTGCATTTTCCCCTTCATCCCCAGCATCTTCTGACAACCCCGGAGAGTCGTTTGGCCGACGCATTGGCGGTACAGGATCAGGATGTGGAGCTCCTCGAGGAGACCGCCCGGGTCGCCCGGGACCTCCGTGCCGAAGTCGCCCACCGGATCGTGGGGCAGGAGGACGTGGTGGAGGGCCTACTGCTGGCCCTGCTGGCCAACGGCCATGCCCTCCTGGTGGGCGTTCCCGGCCTGGCCAAGACCCTCCTGGTGTCCACCCTGGCCGAGGTCCTGGACCTGGAGTTCTCCCGGGTCCAGTTCACCCCCGACCTCATGCCCACCGACATCACCGGCACCGAGGTGATCGAGGAGGACCGGACCACCGGACGCCGGCTCTTCCGGTTCGTGAAGGGGCCCATCTTCGCCAACGTGGTCCTGGCCGACGAGATCAACCGGACGCCGCCCAAGACCCAGGCCGCGCTCCTTCAGGCCATGCAGGAGAAGACCGTCACCGCCGGGGGCGAGACCCACACCCTCCCCCGCCCCTTCTTCGTGCTGGCCACCCAGAACCCCATCGAGCAGGAGGGCACCTATCCCCTCCCCGAGGCGCAGCTCGACCGGTTCATGTTCGAGCTCCGGATCGGCTATCCCTCCAGGGCCGAAGAGGAGGAGGTGGCCATGCGAACCACCGGCGCCGCCGAGCCCCAGGTGGGGCGGGTCATCACCGGCGACCGGCTCATGGAGCTCCAGGCGCTGGTGCGGCGGATTCCGGTAGCCCCCTCGGTGGCGGCCCTGGCGGTACGGCTGGTGCGCTCGACCCGGCCCGACGCCGAGGAGGCCCCCGCCGCCATCCGGCGCCACGTGGCGTGGGGAGCGGGACCGCGGGCATCCCAGTACCTTGTACTGGGGGCGAAGGCCAGAGCTGCCATCCGAGGCGAGCCCGTCCCCACCTACGACGACGTCCGGGCCGTGGCTCCCCTGGTCCTGGCCCACCGGGTGGTGCCCAGCTTCGAGGCCGAAGCCGACGGGGTCACCCCCCGGGACGTGATCCAGACGCTCCTCGAGGAGAGCCGAGCATGGAGCTGAACCGAGACAACCCCGAAGGAGACGACCAACCTCCGAGTCCGCGCCCCACATGCGGAGCCGGAACCAGGATTGAAGTGGGACGGGGGGCGCCGTGATCGGAACGCTCCTGGGGGTCGCCGTCGTCCTCGTGCTGGCCTCGGCCGTCCTCTCGGCCATGGAGACCGCCACATTCTCGGTGAGTCCCTCGCGCCTGCGCACCATGAGAGAGGAGGGGTTCCGGCGGGCCGAGACCCTGTACCGGGTCCGTTCGGTGATCCCGGGCATCCGGCCCACCACCTTTCTGGTGAACACCATCCTGAACGTGGCGGCAGTGGGGCTCGGCGCGGTGGTGGCCATGGAGGCCATGGGGACCGGGGCCGCCCTCTGGGCCATCCCGGCCGGCATCGCCGCGGTGTTGGCTGTGGGAGAAGGGATTCCGCGCTTCATCGCCGCCCGCAACTCCATCCGACTGGCCCTCCTGGCCGCCCCCTTCCTGGTGATGCTGGAGCGCTTCACCCGTCCATTTCTGTCGCCCCTCATGCGGCTGGACGCCCTCCTGGTGGGCCGAAACGGCGACGACATCCCCTCCGCCGACGAGCGGGAGCTGCAGGAGCTCACCGACCTGGGCCGGCGGGAGGGCGTGGTGGAGGAAGAGGAGTACCGGCTGGTGGAACGGGCCTTCCGCATGGACGAGCTCTCGGCCTGGGACATCATGACGCCCCGGGTCGACATCTTCGCCTGGGAAGACTCGCTGACCCTGGACGAAGTGATCCCCGAGCTCCGGAACGTCCCCTTCAGCCGGGTGCCGGTCTACCGGGAAAGCGTGGATGAGATCTCGGGCGTCCTCTACGTCCGGGAGGCCTACGAGGCCTTCGTGGCCGGACGGGGCGAACTGCGCCTCTCCCAGCTCTCTCGCGAGCCCTTCTTCGTGCCCGGCTCTCTTCCCCTGCCCCGGCTACTGCAGGCCTTCCAGGCCCGGCGGATCCACATGGGGATCGTGGCCGACGAGTTCGGGGGGACCGATGGGCTGGTGACGCTGGAAGACGTCATCGAGGAGCTGGTGGGCGAGATCGAGGACGAGACCGATGTGCGCGAAGAGCCCCTCCGGCGCATCTCCCGCACCGAGGCCGAGGCCGACGGGAGCGTGGAGCTGCGGGAGGTGAACTATGCCATGACCGTGTCGCTTCCCCACCTGGAGCACCGCTCGCTGAACGGATTCATCCTGGAGGAGCTCGGTCGGGTGCCCGAGCCCGGCGAGAAGGTCGAGCTGCCCGGGCTGGAGGTGGAGATCCTGGAGGCCACCGACACCCAGGTGGTTCGGGCCCGACTCCGGAAGACTCCGTCCACGCCGGCCGAAAAGGCGGATTGACGGCGCGCTCGCCAGGAGGATCCAGCCCACGCCGGCCGAGACGACGGAGCGACCCCGTGTCCTCCGGAAGACCCAGCCCACGCTGGCCAAGGCGGCGAACCACCAGCCGGCTCGCGCATTTGACCACCCATCCACCCAGACCAAACACCTGAACCCCAACCTCCATACCCGATTCCCCCGCCCATGGCCCTGATCATTCCCTTCCGGGGCAAGACCCCGCAGATTGCCGACGACGCCTTCATCGCCCCCAACGCCGTGCTCATCGGCGACGTCCGGGTCGAGGCCCGGGCCAGCGTCTGGTTCGGCGCCGTGCTCCGGGGCGACGATCCCGACCACCCCATCGTGGTCCAGGAGGGCGCCAACGTGCAGGACGGCGCCATTGTCCACGTGGGTACCTGGGGGCCCACCGTCGTGGGCCCGGGGGTGACGGTGGGCCACGGCGCCGTCTTCGAGTCATGCCAGATCGGCGAGGGCACCGTCGTGGGGATGAACGCGGTGATCCTTCAGGAAGCGGAGGTGGGCCGGGAATGCCTCCTGGCCGCCGGCACCGTGGTGCTGGAGAAGGCCCGGATCCCGGACCGCAGCGTGGTGGCGGGGGTGCCGGGGAAGGTGAAGAAGCAGCTCGACGGCTCGGCCGCCGGCTGGGTTCGCCGCAGCGGCAAGCACTACGTGGAGCTGTCGCGGGAGTACCTGGCGGAGGGGGTGGACGGGTTCGAGGCGCCCGGAGAAGGTGGGGAGCGGTGAAGGACGGCTCGGCCGACGAAGCGGCACCGGCCTCCGGAGGGGGTGACGCTGAAGGCCCGGAGCGGGGTGGTGCTGAAGGTTCGGACCGGGATGCCGCTGACGGTTCGGACCGGGATGCCGCTGAAGGCCCGGAACGGGGTGGCGCGGAGCCAGAAGCCGGCGCTGCCGCTCACCCCGAACGCTTCTTCTGCGACCTCTGCGGCCACGAGATGCTCAACCGCCACTGCAAGCTCCTCTGCCTCCAGTGCGGCTATCAGCGGGACTGCTCGGATCCGTGAGAGGGAAGGTCCTGGTCCCACCCGCACGGCGTCCCGCAGCCTGGGAACCGGGGGTGCGTCGACAGGGTATGTGACATAAATTGGTCACAATAGCGACACGTTATCGGACACGCACTTTCATATCCCGGAGCCATCCTCATGAAACCCGCAGTGCTCTGCTCGCCTCCTTCGGAGATTGTCAACTGGATGAACGAGGCACTGGGTCTGTCGTGGACCCAGATCGCCGACTATTTCGATGCTTCGACCCGCACGGTTCAGCGCTGGCGGGCCGGCGAAGTGGAGCCCAGCGAGAAGCACGCCCAGCGACTGGATGAGATCGACGAACTGCGGTGGTGGGTGACCCGGGTGTTCCAGGACGACC
>PWLA01000071.1 GCA_003559555.1 Gemmatimonadota bacterium
CGTAGTCGCGCAAGGCGTTCAGAGCGCGTCCTCCGCGAGACCTCCGAGCACTGCGCAGGAGAACCCGAAGGGGGACGGGGGGTTGCGGCGTCAGGCGGCGTCGGAGCGTCTCACCGATGCAACTGGGGCATCGCTTTCGACACTCCTCCTACCCTGACACCGCAAGACCCCGTCCCGGTGGTCCCTGCCCTTCTTCAACGGCCTTCAAATCCATCATGTCCCACGGCCCTCACACCTACACACTGATCTACGACGGGGAGTGTGGAATCTGCCGGCGGTCCGTCAAGTGGATCCGGCAGCGGGACGAGGAGGAGCGGATCGAGCTTCTCCCCTACCAGGACCCGGCGGTGCCGGAGCGCTTCCCCGAGATCCCCCAGAGCGACATGGAACGGGCCATGCAGCTCGTGGCCCGGGACGGGGCGCGGTGGGAGGGAGCCCGGGCAGCGGAAGAGCTCCTGGCGGTCCTTCCCCGATGGCGGGTGGCGGCGCCCCTCTTCAAGGTCCCGGGTGTTCGTCGGGTGGCAGAGCGAGTCTACCGATGGGTGGCGTCCAACCGGCGTCGCCTGGGCTGCGGCGAGCACTGCCCGCTGCCGGACGCACCCTCCAGTTCCGTCTCGCCGGATTGACATCGGCGTCCCGGCCAGGTTGGCCGTGGCATCCGGGTTCGATTGACGACGATACCCGAAGAACGTACTATTTGTATAATATCAGAGTGCAGGCTCGCGTGGTACCTGGAAGCGGGGCCGCTGGTGAAAGAGCCTGGCAGCCAAGCCCGGACGACCCGGAAGACTTCGACACAGGAGCAGGACATGAACGATAAGGACGAGACCATCTTCACCGAGCGGGAGCTGGACATCATGGATATCCTGTGGGACCGAGGCTCGGGCACGGTGGGCGAGGTCCGGGAGGCGATCCACGACGAACTGGCCTATACCACGGTCCTGACCATCCTCCGCACCCTGGAGAAGAAGGGGTACGTGGGGCACGAACCCGAGGGGAAGGCTCATCGCTACCACCCTCTCGTAGAGAGGGACGAAGCCCGGGAGAGCCACCTCCGCCGGCTGCTCCGGAATCTCTTCTCCGGATCGCCCGAGCTCCTCCTGACCCAACTCGTCTCGGACCGGAATCTCTCCGAGGAGGAGCTTCGGCGCCTCAGGGAGCTTCTGGATCGCCGACTGGGCTGACCGACCCGGCCCCTGGCCTGCGGCTTCCTGCGTCCCCTTCCGACTCCACCCCTTCCTCCTGCCGGAGGATCCACCAGGCCGCCAACCCCAGCGGGAGAAGCGCCAGCAAGGTGATGGCCAGCGGGTGGCCGAGCAGTCCCCGTTCCCGGGCGGTGACCTCGAATGAGGCTTCGCCCTGCCCTCCTTCGCCGTCCACCTCCACGCTGATGCTCCAGCGCCCGGGGGCGCCGAGGGCGAACTTGGTAGCATAGTAGCGCCGGTCGTCTGCTTGCTCCCGGGTGGCCTGGAGCATGGCGCCCATTCCCGCCCGTGCATCGGGCCAATCCTCAGTGTCGCCGTGCAGCTCCAGGAGCTCGGTGCGGACGGTGACGACCACTCCGTCCGGAACGCCCTCCACGCCTTGCTCGAAGATGAGCACGCTCACGTCCAGGGAGTCGGGCCGGACCGGCGTGGGGTCGGTGAAGACCGAGACCAGGTAGTCGCCCATGGGGACGTTGGCCAGCCGGAGGGTGCCCCCGTTTGCCAGCAGGGTCCCGGGAATCGTGAGGAGGAGGAGGATTCCCAGCACCGTGGCCAGGGGCCGGATCGGGAGCGGGCTCGAGGGTCTGCGCATGACCTGGGAGGGCTGTCTGGGTTGGAGTACGTTTGAACGAGGGGGAGGCCGGACGCGTCAGATGGCCTGGAAGGTACCCCGCATCTCCATGGGCTGCATGAGGAGCCAGATGCCCATGAGCGAGAGAATGGTCGCCAGAACCGCCCAGGGAAGGAAGGCCCGCAGGGCCGGCACCCTGGCGCCTTCCACCCGCTCGGCAATCCGGAAGCCCGCCACCAGGCTGAAGAGAAGGCCGGCCTGGAGGAAGACCAACTCGATGGGCAGAAGCCAGCTTTCCGGCACCATGGCACCGGCTCCCCAGCGGGGCTCGCCGGCGGCGGGCAGCCCCAGATCCCGGAGGTACTCCTGGACCACCGGCACGATGGTGAGGCCCCCGATGAGGAGATGGTACAGGTAGTGGGCCAGCCACATCCCGAATCCCAGCGGCACCAGTCCCCAGGCGTAGGTGGACGCCCGCTCCACCAGCGAGTCCGAGCCGTGGGAGAGGGCCCGGGAGGCCCATGCCGCGGCGCCGGTGAGGAGGACGGGGAGGATCACCAGCCCCACTCCGAAGAAGAGGGCCAGGAGGAGGAGGGGGGAAGTGAGACCCAGGGCGCCGGCCATCCACTCCTGCAGGCGGAAGACCGGCTCCACCATCCCGAAGGCGTTGAGGAAGGCCCCGAAGGTCAGGAGCAGGGCCAGCGCCGCCCAGTCCGGTTTGCGCGAGAGGCGACCCACCCCCGAGCGCACTGGATCGCGGGTGAGTTCGTCCAGAGGGGATCGGATCAGGATTCCCACGTTGTCATGGGGGCAGGCGTGGATGCACTCCATGCAGAAGGTGCAGTCGCCGTTGCCGGTCTTCCGGGGCTGGAAGAGGGCCAGCTCACACCCGCCCTGGACCAGCCCGTCCCGTCCCATGGCCCGCCCCGAGGCAGCGTCGGCGGGGGTCGCCGTCCGGTACGATCCCGGTCGGCTGGTGGCGTCCGGGGCTGCTCTTCCGGTCTCGGCACCGGGCAGCCGAACGATCCCGGCCTCGGCGTCCATCTCCAGGGGGCGGGCGGCCTGCCTCTTGGCGTCCCCCGCGGAGCCTCCCTTGCTCCTCCCGTCGCTCCCACCCTCGTACCGTCCCCGAATGCAGTCCAGCGTCTCGCACTGACCACACACGTCGGGATCCCGGACCGCCACCTCGGTGGGCGAAACCATGCCGTTCACGAAGTGGAACTGCCCGATGGGACACACGTGCTTGCAGAACGACGCCCCCTTGAAGAAGCCGTCGATGACAAAGGCCAGCACGAAGTAGGTGACGGCCACCCACGCGGTGAGCCAGGGGCTGGCCCAGAGCCCGAAGGCCTCGTACGCCCAGAAGAACACCAGTAGAAGGGCCACCGCCAGCCACTTGGACCGAAGGGGCGCCGGCCACGCCAGGCGGGCAGGGCCAAAACGCTTGGCCAGGCGTCGGGGGAGCATGAAGGGACAGGCCATGCAGAAGAGGTTTCCCGCCACCAGGAGCGCCAGGACCACGAACCCCCTCCAGTGCACCCAGGGGATGGTGCCGGCCAGGTTCCTGGGGGCGAGCTGTGGCCCGAAGAGGCCGTCCAGGATGATGAGGACCGCCAGCCCCAGGCAGGTGGCCTGGAGAACGGTTCGGGCGTGTCGCCACCTGAGAAAGGCCCCCAGCACCGGAGCGTTGAGGAGGTCCCGGCCCAGGAGCCGGCCTCGGGGACGGGAAGAGGACACCGTCAGCGGTCCGGGGCCTCCGGGGTGCCCTCGTCGTCGGGTACGGCATCAGACGACCGTTCCTGCGGCGGAGGGCCTCCCACCACGTCCATCTCCCGCTCCCGGACCGCCTCCCGTCCGTCAGGGAGGGTGACCCGGATGATCATGATCCACTCGCCACCCATGGTGAACTCGAACTCCGGGACCACCCAGCGGCCCTGCCCCTGGTAGGATGCGCTGTCGTGGACCGGGGTCATCCCGGCGTGGCTCATGGTACCCTCCACCTGCACCCGGGCGTCCTCTACCGGATCGCCCGCCTCGTCGGTGATGGTGAGGACCAGGCGCACCGGTCCCACGATGGGAGGCGTGGGAGCCACCGAGACGTCGACCTGGATGGGTACGTCATCGGGAGGTGGATCGCCGCGGCAAGCTCCCAGTGCCAGGGCGGCCGCAAGGACGATGGCAAGGGGGGCGGAGGGCAGGTGTCGGGCAAAGATGGGATGGCGGAGTGGGGGGGGCGAGTGCATGGGTCCGGGGGCTCAGGGGTCCAGCAGGGGGAGAAGCGCCTCGACGATCTCCCGGGGCGTCAGGTACGGGGCCAGGGTGCCAGCCACCCGGCCCTGGTGGTCCACCAGGAGCGACCGGGCCGTGTGGTCCACGGTGTAGTCGCCTGCATCGTCGGGGAAGGGAAGCTCGGCGAGATCCGCGGGTCCGAGGGCCTCGCCCCCGTCTGTCGGGGCATCGTGAACGTGCCCGGCGTGGGGATCGGGCGTCTCCTCGGTAAGCGGCACGTAAGCCACGTGAATGCCCCAGTCCCGGGCCACCTCTCGCACCTCGGGCTCGGGAGCCGTGAGGGCCGTCACGGCGGGATGGAAGCGCTCCATGTAGCGGTCCAGAACCTCCGGGGTATCGCGTCGCGGGTCCACCGAGACGAAGAGAACCTGAACGGTGGAGACGGCCGCTGCGGAGGCGGACTCGGCCTCCTCCAGAAGCTCCAGGGCCCGGCTCAGATTTCCCAGGGTGATGGGGCACACGTCGGGACAACTGGCGAATCCGAAGAAGACCACCGAGACCCTTCCCTCCAGATCGTCCTCCGTCATGGTCCGGCCCGCGGGCGTCGCCAGCGAGAAGCTGGGGGCCGGATAGGGATCGTCCAGGAAGAAGGCGCCCGGAGGCCCGTCCTGCAGGGCACCCGTGCCTTCACCGGACCACGTGGGACCCGCCGCCGGGCCTGCGTGATTCCCGGGCCACGGGAAGCCCAGGAAGGCCACCGCGACCACGGCGATTCCCAGGAGGATCCCGGTGATGACCTGCAGCGCTCGACGTACGATGAGTGAGTCCATGCCGGTTGGGAACGGGTCGGAGGGGAGGAACGAGCTGGGCGCCTCAGCGGCATCCCGCTGGAGGCTCAGGGTTCGAAGCCGGTTCGGGGTCGCTCCGGGACCTTCATATGGTGTCTCAGGATGGTCCGGGAGGGAAGGGGGGAGCGTTGATCCGGCAGGCGCAGCCACCTATATTAGCTTGGACTAACTTAGGTTTTAGGGGTTCCTAAAACTTTCATTGCACCCCGGGCTCAGCGCCGCTTCGCCCCGGGGTCTCCAGCTACAGGGAGTTCGCTACGTGTTCCGAACCATGCATCGTCGCGCCGTGAGGTCTGTCGCCAGTCGGATCGGGGGCGTTCTGGTCGGCATGCTCGTGCTTGTGGCCTGCGGAGGCGGCGACGGGGAGGCCGCCGAGGCCGACGATCGCCTGAACGTGGTGACGACGGTAGGGATGATCACCGACATCGTGGAGCGAGTTGGAGGCGAGCGTGTTCGCGTGACGGGGCTCATGGGCCCCGGAATCGATCCCCACCTCTACAAGGCCAGCTCCGGTGACGTCCGTCGGCTGGGATCCGCCGAGCTCATCTTCTACAACGGCCTCCACCTGGAGGCTGCCATGGCCGATGTCCTGCGCCAGATGGATGGGCGAATCCGGACCCGGGCGGTGACCGACGACATTCCCCGGGACCGGCTCCTGGCTCCGCCGGAGTGGGAGGGGGCCTACGATCCCCACGTCTGGTCTGATGTCAGTCTCTGGATGATCGCGGTGGGTACGGTGGCGGAGACGCTGGCCGAGGTGGACCCGGAGGGGGAGGAGTACTTCCGGGCCAACACCGAGGTTCTCCTGGAGGAGCTGGAGGAGCTGGACCGGTGGGTCCGGGAGCGAGTGACCCAGGTCCCTGAGGAGCTCCGGGTGCTGGTCACTGCCCACGATGCCTTCAACTACTTCGGCACCGCCTACGGATTCCAGGTGGAAGGGCTCCAGGGGCTCTCCACCGTGGTGGAGGCGGGTACCGGTGACGTGCAGCGTGTGGCCCGACTGGTGGCCGAACGGGAGATCCCGGCCATCTTCATCGAGTCGTCCATCCCGCGACGGAACGTCGAAGCTGTGCAGGCCGCCGTGCGGGCCCGTGGCTTCGAGGTGGAGGTGGGGGGCATGCTCTACTCCGACGCCATGGGCGATCCGGACAGCGACGAGGGGACCTATCCGGGGATGGTCCGCCACAACGTGAACACCATCGTCGATGCCCTGGCGCCGGGCACGGTAGCTGAGAGCGAGGAGGGCCGGTGACGGAAGCCGAGCCGGGGACGCTTCCTCCAGCCATCGAGGTGAACGACCTCACGGTGGCCTACGGAGAGCAGCCCGTCCTCTGGGACATCGACCTGACGATCCGCCAGGGCGCGCTCACCGCCATCGTGGGGCCCAACGGGGCGGGGAAGACCACCCTCATCAAGGCGATCCTGGAGCTGGTGCCCCGGGCGGCAGGTCGGGTGGAGGTCCTGGGGCACCCCTACCGGGAGGCCCGAGGAGAGGTGGCATACGTTCCCCAGCGGGGGAGCATGGACTGGGACTTTCCCACCTCGGTGCTGGACCTGGTGCTGATGGGCACCTACGGGCGACTGGGATGGATCCGGCGTCCCGGGCGCCGGGAACGGAAAGAGGCCATGGAGGCGCTGGAGAAGGTGGGAATGGAGGCCTTTGCCGACCGGCAGATCTCCCAGCTCTCGGGAGGACAGCAGCAGCGGGTCTTTCTGGCCCGGGCCCTGGTGCAGGAGGCCCGCATCCACCTCATGGACGAGCCCTTCCAGGGGGTGGATGCCCGGACGGAGAAGGCCATTGTGGAAGTGCTCCGGGAGCTACGGGCTCGGGGTGACACGGTGGTCTGCGTCCACCACGCGCTCCAGACCGTACGGGAGTACTTCGATGAGGTGGCCCTCCTGAACGTGCGGATGATCGCGGCCGGCCCGGTCGATCAGGCCTTCACCGAGGAGAACCTTCGGCTCGCCTACGGGGGGCGGGTGCCGTTCCTCCAGGGTGTGACCGGGTTCCATCACGACGAGGCCGGTGCTCCGGCGGGTCCGAGGGGGACGGGCTTCCGGCCCACGGGAGGCGGTCCTTGAGCGACGGCGGTCTCTTCCACGCCCTCCTCTTCGACTACACCCTTCGGACCGTGGCTCTGGGGGCCGGGGCCTTGGGGGCGGTGGCCGGCGCCCTGGGGTGTTTCGCGGTCCTGCGGCGGCAGAGCCTGCTGGGCGACGCCATCTCCCACGCTGCCCTTCCGGGGATCGGCCTGGCTTTCCTTCTCACAGGCTCCCGGGCCACCCCGGTCCTGGTGCTGGGGGCGGCTCTGGCCGGCTGGGTCGGCACCCTCTTCGTGCTGGGGATCGTGAAGCACTCCCGGATTCCGGAAGACTCGGCCCTGGGGATCATCCTTTCGGTCTTCTTCGGGATCGGACTGGTGATCCTCACTTTCGTGCAGCGACGACCCACCGCGGCGCAGGCGGGGCTCGAAACCTTCCTCTTCGGGCAGGCCGCTACACTGATGGAGCGGGACGTGCTGCTCATCGTGGGGGTCGGTGCGGTGGCGCTCCTCCTCCTGGCCCTCTTCTGGAAGGAATTCAAGCTCCTCACCTTCGACCGGGAGTTCGGAGGGACCCTGGGTTTTCCCATGGTCCGAATCGACATCCTCCTGACCACCCTGCTGGTGGTAGGGATCGTCCTGGGGCTCCAGACGGTGGGCGTGGTCCTCATGAGCGCCCTGGTGGTGGCTCCGGCGGCGGCGGCCCGTCAATGGACCAACTCGCTCTCCGTCATGGTGGTGCTGGCTGGTGTGCTCGGGGGGGTCGCAGGCGTAACGGGAGCCCTGGTGAGCGCTACGGGTGGGGGCGTGCCCACGGGCCCCACCATCGTTCTGATGGCATCGGCCATCGTGGTGGTGTCGCTCCTGGTGGCCCCGCGGCGGGGATTGGCGTCGGAGGTGGTCCGACGGTTTCGGGTTCGGCGCCGCGTGCGCGCCGACGTGGTTCTCTCCGACCTCTACGCGCTGGCGGCCCAGCACGGCGAGAGCGGGGAACACGCCCATTCCGTGGCGGTGCTGCGCACCATGCACGGCGGGCAAGCGGGCACCCGACGAAGCCTCGGAGTGCTGGCGGAGCGGGGGTGGGCGCGGGAGGTGGAGCCGGATCGGTGGGCCATCACCCTGGAGGGGATGGAACGGGCCCGAACCCTCTTCCTTCCCGGGTCGGAGGAAGGTGGTCCGAAGGCCCATGACGCCGGGGAAGCCGCGCCGAGAACGGGTTCCGGTGCGGCAGAGATGAGGCCGGGAGGCGCGCCGTGAGCAGCCTGGACCTGGAGATCCAGCTCCTGGCCGTCGTGGTTGCGGTGGCCTGCGCCCTGCCCGGGGTCTTCCTGGTGCTCCGGCGACTCGCCCTCATGAGCGACGCCATCTCCCACTCCATCCTCCTGGGGATCGTGCTGGCCTTCTTCTGGGTGCAGGACCTGGCCCACCCGATCCTGGTGCTGGCGGCCACCGCCACCGGCGTGCTCACCGTGGCCCTGGTGGAGGCCCTGCACCGGACCCGGAGGGTGAAGGAAGATGCCGCCATCGCCCTCGTCTTTCCGGCCCTGTTTTCCATGGCCGTCCTCTTGATTGCACGCTACGCCGGAAATGTGCACTTGGATGTGGACGCGGTACTCCTGGGGGAGATCGCCTTCTCCCCCTTTCGGCGACTGGAGGTGGCGGGGCGGGACCTGGGCCCTCGCTCCCTCTGGCTTATGGGGTCGATCCTGGCGCTGAACGTGGCGGCGCTGGCGGTCTTCTGGAAGGAGTTGAAGGTGTCCACTTTCGATGCGGGGTTGGCTGCCGCCATGGGGTTCTCGCCAGCGGTGATCCACTACGGGTTCATGGGGCTGGTGTCGGTGACGGCGGTGGGAGCCTTCGATGCCGTGGGTTCGATCCTGGTGGTGGCGCTCATGATCGCCCCTCCGGCGGCGGCGTGGCTTCTTACCGACCGGCTCCCGGTGATGGTGGTCTTGAGCGGACTGCTGGCGGCACTTTCCGCCGTGGCGGGATTCTGGGCGGCTCGGGCCCTGGACGCGTCCATCGCAGGCTCCATGGCCGGAATGGCCGGGGTGGTGTTCGTGATCGCCATCCTCTTCGCTCCCGATCGGGGCGTGGTGGCCGGCATTCGGCGCCGGGCCCGCCAGCGGCTGGAATTCGCCCGGACCATGCTGATGGTCCATCTCCTGAACCACGAAGGCGGGGCCCGGGCCCGTGTGGAGAACCGGATGGATCACCTGCAGGAGCACCTCCGTTGGTCTCCTGACTTCGCCCGGCGGGTGGTACGCCGGGCCGAGCGTCAGGGACTCCTGGTGCGAGAATCCGGCGGAGGGCTCCGCCTGACGCCCCTGGGGCGGGAGGAAGCCCGGCACCGGATGGTCCGGTAAGTGGACGCCGACACCGGATGGGCCAGTAAGTGGCCGCCGACACCGGATGGTCCGGTAAGTGGCCGCTGGGGTAGGATGGCGCCGCCGGTTTGGCCGCCGGAGCTGCCACCCGAAGCGGCTCGAATCGAGGGGGAGGGTCCCGGGTGTCCTTTCAGCGAAAGAAGTCGATTGTCGGGAAGAAGCCGATTGCTCCGGCGAGCGGGTCGATTGACACCCCCGGACCGCTCTGCGAGTATAAGGGGCTTGAGGGGTCACCTGCCCAAGAGGGGGTGACGCCCATGTTTTTCCGTTCGAGAACCCACACCCGCTGAAACCATGTTTTCCTCCATTCGAGCGCGGATCATCCTGATTCTGGCCGTCGTCGGCTTTTCGGGATGGTACCTGTACTCCAACTACCAGCAGTCCGGCTCCCTGGTGAAGCTGGGGCTGGACCTCCAGGGCGGGATGCACCTGGTTCTCGAGGTGGACGATCCCGACGGCCTGATGTCGCTGGAGGACCGGGCCGACGCGATCCAGCAGTCCGAACGGGTCATCCGGAACCGGATCGACGAATTGGGCGTCGAGGAGCCCATCGTCCAGCGGGTGGGGCAGGACCGGCTCATCGTGGAGCTGGCTGGGATCGACGATCCGGAGCGGGCCCGTGAGTTGGTGGGTCAGACCGCCATGCTGGAGTGGCGCCTCGTACGGTCCACCTCCGCGGTGGAGGGAGCCCTGGGGCGCATTGACCGCGCCGTAGTGGCCACCCTCGGCGCCGACTCCCTCCGGGCGCTGGGCCGCGCCGTGGGGGCGGGCACCGACCCCGGCGACGAGGACGTGGAGGACCTCCTCTTCGGCACCCCGCAGCCTCCCGTCGATCCCGACTTGGACCCGGACACCCTCCCGGACCCGGAGGAGCCGGAGCTCACCGAGGAGGAGCTGCAGGAGCTGGAGGAAGCGGAAGCCGCCCTGGAGGAGATGGAGGACGAGGCCGAACTGGCCGCCGAGGAGATGGCACTTCGGCCTTTCAGTTCGCTCCTCCTCACGAGTCAGGGAGACGGGGAGTTCCTGGTCATGAACGAGGACTTCCAGTTGGCCCGCTCCTTCCTGCAGATGCCCGAAGTTCAGGCGGTCCTGCCCCGGGACATCTCCCTGACCTTCCACTGGGAGCCCCAGGCGCTGGGCGGACAGATCTACCGCACGCTCTACGTCCTGGAACGACAGCCCTTCATTACAGGTGAGATGCTGGAAGATGCCAGCGCCACCCGGGATCAGCAGTTCAACCAGGCCATCGTGCAGTTCGAGCTCTCCCGGGCCGGGGGCCGGATCTTCGGAGACGTCACCGGCCGGCACATCGGTGACCGGATTGCCATCCTGCTGGACGGAGAGGTGGTGAGCGCCCCGGTGGTCCGCTCCCGGATCGGGCAGCGGGGCCAGATCGAGCTGGGCCAGCAGGACATGCAGGAGGCCCGGGACCTGGCCCTGGTGCTTCGGGCCGGTGCCCTTCCGGCTCCACTGCACATCATGGAGGAGCGGACGGTGGGGCCCTCGTTGGGGCAAGACTCGATTGATCAGGGGATGATGGCGGGGATCATCGGCCTGCTCTTCGTGGTCCTCATCATGATCGTCTACTACCGGTTCACCGGGGTGTTGGCCGTGGTCGCTCTGTCGGTCTACGTGGCGCTTGTGTTGGGAGGCTTGGCCGCCTTGAACGCCACCCTCACCCTGCCCGGGATCGCAGGGCTCATCCTCTCCATCGGGATGGCGGTGGACGCCAACGTGCTCATCTTCGAACGAATACGCGAGGAATTGGCCGAGGGCCGGGCGGTGCGCACCGCCGTGGACGAGGGCTTCGGCCACGCGCTTTCCGCCATTGTGGACGCCAATATCACCACCCTGATCACGGCGCTGATCCTCTTCCAGTTCGGGACCGGTCCGGTCCGCGGATTCGCCGTGACCCTGTCCATTGGGATCATGGCATCCTTCTTCACGGCTCTCTACGTCACCCGGACGCTGTACCTGATCTACCTCCGGGGCAAGACGGCCACCGACACGCTGAGCATCTAAGGGTCTTCCGCACATGCAATTCTGGATTTTCAGAAACGCCAAGTTCCCATTCCTCAACTGGCGTAAGAAGGCCTACTGGGTCTCCGGCGTGGTGCTGAGCCTGGGGATTCTGGCCATGGTCTTCAACGTCTTCACCATCGGCAACTGGCAGAGCTACGGCGTCGACTTCACCGGGGGAACCCGGATCGTGGTGGAGCTGCCGGAAGGAGCGACAGAGGCCGACCTCCGGGAGGCGCTGGGCGGCGCCGAAGCGCCCCCCATCAGTCGTTTCGGTGGCGAGCGGGAGTTCACCATCCGTGCGCCGCTGGAAGAGGGTGTTGAGTCTGAAGAGACGGGGCAGCGCATTCAGGCCCAGATCGCGGCCAGCCCCGCCATTCCCGACTTCGAGATGCTCCAGATCGAGTTCGTGGGGCCCACCATCGGGGCCGAGTTGCAGCAGCAGGCTCTCCTGGCCATTCTCCTGAGCTTCCTGGCCACGCTGATCTACCTGGCCATGCGCTTTCAATTCCGATTCGGTGTGGCCTCGGTGATCGCCACGGTCCACGACATCCTGTTGACGCTGGGGTTCCTCGCCGTCTTCCGGATCGAGATCTCCCTGCCCACGGTGGCGGCGGTGCTCACGATCATCGGTTACTCGTTGAACGATACCATCGTGGTCTTCGACCGCATCCGCGAGAACCTGAACAAGAAGGGCGGCCGACGAGAAGATCCGCTCAAGCTCATCAACCGGTCCATCAACGACGTGCTGCCCCGCACGGTGCTCACCTCGGGAACGACGCTGGCGGTTCTGCTCTCCCTGCTGGTGCTGGGGGGAGCGGTCATCCGGGACTTCACCATCGTCCTGATCCTGGGAGTGGTCATCGGAACCTACTCGTCGATCTTCGTGGCCTCACCGGCACTGCTCGAGATTCAGGAGCGATGGGGGACCAAGGAAGAGGCGGAGAAGCGGAAACGGAAGAAGTCCCGACCCAAGAAGGAGGAGGCCATCCCGGTCTGACGCTCCGGTGTCACGGGACGACGCGCCCACGTACGATCGCGCACGATCAACCGGTGGCGGTCGCGTACGGCCACGGTGTTGGACCGGGGTCAGGATCGGGCGCCTACGATCCCGAGCGGAAGAAGGATTGACTGGAGCCGCCGTTTCCGCCGTCGTCCGGATCGTCGCCACCGTGTGAAGCTGCTTGCATGCTCATCGATACCCACTGCCACCTGACCCATCAGCGCTATGCCGATGACTGGCGGTCCGTGCTTCAGCGGGCCCACCAGGCCGGCGTCGAAGAGGTGATCTCCATCGCCTCGGATCTGCCCGACGCAGGGCGCATCCGAGACCTGATGCAGGCGGTGGCGGGGCTGAGCGGCGGCCAGCCCACCGGATCCCGTGCGTCGGAGGCCGATTCCGGGACCATCTCCGGTTCCGAAGGAGTCAGTCGGGACCCTTCCGCCCCTGGGACGATCGCCGATACCAGCCTCGCCTCGCAGCCGGCCCTCCTCGCCACCCTGCACCGAACGGCCGGAGTGCACCCGCACCAGGCTGCCGAGGCGCCGAAGGATCTCCGGGACCGGTTGCTGGAGGCCCAGGCCACCGAGCCGACCCCCCTGGCGGTGGGGGAGTGCGGGCTGGACTATCACTACGACCTGAGCCCCCGAAGGCAACAGCGAAGGGTTTTCCAGGTCCACCTGGAGGTGGCATCCGAGGTGCAACGTCCCGTCGTGGTTCACTGCCGCGAGGCGGAGCGGGACATGGAAGCGTTCGTCCGGGAAGCCGGAGCAGCCGGAGTTCAGGGGGTGCTTCACTGCTACCCCGGGGATCTTGAGCTCCTGGAGGTCGGCATGGAGGAAGGGTGGTGCGTCTCCTTCACCGGGCTTGTGACCTTTTCCTCCTACCAGGGAGAAGAGGCGGTCCGCCGGGTGCCCGCCGATCGCTACATGCTCGAGACCGACGGTCCGTAC
>PWLA01000129.1 GCA_003559555.1 Gemmatimonadota bacterium
CTGGTTGGACCGGATCGAGCCCCGCCTCCCCTCATCGCGTTCGCGGCGGGCCGGCGCCCCTGGATCACCCTCCGGCGATGCGCCGCCGGCCTCGGACGAGAGCCCCGTGATCGCGAAGGCCGAGGGGCAGGAGACACCGATGAGTGACGGAATGGGCGGATAGGTAGGGCACTTCGGTCTTCGCGGGCGGTTCCAGCGTGCTCCCGTTCTTCCACAGCCTCTTAGCGAGGTAACGCTGGCCGGGGGCGACTTCCAGGACGTGGAGGTGACCGAATCGGTGACCGACGGAAACCTGGTGATCTCGCCGGCTAGGCCGGGCCATTCGGGGCGGCTCCGTACATCTCCGGCTGTTGCTCCTTCATCATCGCCCAGATGGCGCCCGGGAACTCGATCGATCCGGGTGCGATGGCATTGGCCCGAACCCCTTGGGGAGCATGCATCACGGCGAGCTTCTTGGCATGCGCGATCAGTGCCGCCTTCGCCGCCGTATAGCCATAATCCGGCATGGGGTCGGCTTCGATGCCCGAGGTCGAGGACACGAATAGGATCGATCCGCCGCCGGCCTCCGTCATCCATGGAATGACCTGTTCCGCCGCATGCACCCCGGCCATCAGGTCCACCTCGAGGCTGGCCTCCCAGTCCGAAAGCTCGGGACCGACCGCCATACAGTTCTTCCCTTCGAGTCCAAGATCCAAGGCGACCTCCCAGATGGAGCCCGCGCTGAACGGACCGTGTTATGAGTCGCGACCGAAGGTGATGTCGCTCCCATCCGGGACAGTAGGCACATCAAGTGCCCTCAGGCGGGAGGATCAAGGTAGGGAGGGGTGTCTGACCGGGACATCGATCGGGACTGGACGGACCGAACGCAGCTCGAGGACGCCCTGGTCGAGGAGATCAAAGCCCAGGCTGCCAGGCTCCGACATTCGCGCACTGCCGGCAATGCGGATGAGCGCGCCAGCAGGATCCTCCGGGCCGATGCCGAGAACATCCAGGCGATCCTTCGAAGCCGGGAGGAGCTGGTGGCCCTGATGGAAGAGGAAATCAGCGCCCTGAAGCGTCGGGACGGGAAGGAGGCTACCCCGAAAGAGCCCCTGGGAGGTTGAACACGGCGTGGGAGGCCGCCTCTGGCCGATCGGTACCCGGCCTGCTTCACCTGGGCGGAAGCACGAACTCGCAGCGGGGGCCGGTGGCTCGGGCGAGCCTCCCGTCCAGGGTCGCCGGCGGTCAGCATCTCGGTGCTCGAGGATTCGGTCCCGGGAGAGCCGGGTCCCCGTGCTCCTCTTCCGATCGCGCACGCGCCGCACCCACTCCTCGGGATCCGGCCGAGCCGCGAGTTCGATGAGCCTTCCCCGGAGGTATTCCTGGAGGGAACGGCCCGACCGTGCAGCTCGCGCCGCCAGCTCGTCGTGCGTCTCCTCGGGGACATCCCGGATGGTGATGGACTTGGACATGATGTCAATCTCGCATCAATACATGCGAAAGGCAGGCATCTGGTTGGTGGGCCGGGAGGCCCTCCGCCTCACCTCGGTCCTGGGCATGGGTGGTCCGGGCCGCCTACCCTTGGCAGGCATAGAGCTGCCCAGCAGTCGGCAGTCGCTCAACCTGCTCGCGCTCAAGCACGCGCATCAATGATGGATAGGGGGTCGGGTCGAACTCCGGGTAGAACAAGAAGCTCGCAAGCGCCTCGGTCCGGCCGTCGCGCTCGAGGGGCATGAGAAGATCCGCTGCCTCCTGCATTCGGCCGAGAATGACCAGATAGAGCCAGAGAAGGCTGGTATCACCTTCCGGCACCCATGCAAGCATCTCTTCGACCTCGGCCCGGCGGCCCTCGGCACAGGCCTGGCGAGCACTTGCAAGCATGCTCAGTTCATCCACAGCTCCTGGCATCTGGTGGTAACGGACCGCCACCTTCCGGGCTGCCTCTACCTCACCGGTAGTGAGGAGGGCGCGGTGGGCCTGGTACCAGGCCAGTTCATGATCCGGCCACCGAGCCAGCAGGGCTGCCACGTGATCGACCATCCGCTCCTGCTGTGATCCCCACCAGGCGAAGGTCAGGTACAACCGGGCCGCTTCAGGCGATAGCTCCGCTTGAGCCATCACCGCTTCAAGGGCTTCGCTCAACACGGCCTGGTCGGAAGCGCGCCGTGCCTGGAGCATCAGTTCCGACCAGACCGCGATATCTCCCGGACGCTCGGCCAGGTAGCCGCGGTACAGATCGATGGCGGCTCGCAGGTGCAACTCGCTACTGGCCTTCATCGCCTGATATCCCATTCTAGCCGCTGGAGTGGGGGCCGTGGCGACCGCTTGATCGATACGCTCAATAAAGTGCTGTCGTATCTGGTCGGGGGGCAGCCCGTTTTCGTGGCTGTCAGCCCTGGTGATATCAAGCTGCAGCCACCAGTACAACGCCGCGCGGAAGTGCGCTCCGGCAAAGCCGGGATCCAACCTGCGCGCGAGCTCATAGAGTGCGTAGCTCGCCGAGGTGGGGTCGGGAACACTCAGGGACCGTCCCCGGAGGTAGGCCTGGTAAGCGTCCACCGATTGGGCGCCCACCACCACCATGTCGGCGAGCGCCTCGGAGTCCATGGTCGTCTCCATCGCCATCGCGATCTGGCGCGCCAGGTCTTCCTGGATCTCGATCATTTCGGCCACGTTCCGGTCGTAGTGCTCCGACCAGAGGTGGAAACCGTCGGCCGCACGGATGAGCTGCGCCGTCACCCGGATGCGTTCGGCGCTCATGCGAACCGAACCCTCCAGGACATATGCGACCCCGAGGTCGGCAGCAATTTCCCGTATGTCCAGGTCGCTATTCTTGTGGCGGAACGACGAGGTCCGCGCGTTGACCAGCAGGTCAGGCGTGCGTGTCAGTGCGGCCCGGATCTCATCAGCCAAACCATCGGCGAACCACTCCTTGTCCCCATCGACGCTGTAGTCGGTGAACGGAAGCACGGCGATGGACTTGTCGTGAATGGCTGCAGGTATCGCGTCCGCAGTGTCTCCCGGCACCTCACTGGAGCCCGTACCCGCAAGCCAGAATAGTCCAATGGCCGCGATCGCAGCGACAGCGAAGAGCCCGGCCACGACCAGATAGTCCATGGGTCTGCCCGTGGACGGCCCGGTCGCCTCTTCGGGGTTGACGTTCGTTTCACGCTGGATCCCCTCGGGAGTGAGCTCGTAGGCCCAGGACAGGAACAGCGCCACCGGGAAGCCGAGCACCATCAGCGCGATGACGAAGGTCACCGTCCACTCGGGAAGACCCAGGCGCGGAAACACCGTGTCGGTGACTTCGATCAGCACCCAGGCCACGACGGCGTAAGCCGCGGCTACGCGAAAGACCTTGCGGCGCTGGAGCTCAGTGAGCAGACGCACCGGAATCCCCGCCGCCAGGGTGTATGGGCGGGATCCTTGATGATGTGGATGGCAGGTGCTGAAAGCCGGCGATCGAGAGGTTCAGCTGCTCTCGATGGCTGGAAAAGCCCTTATCGCCCCACCCTACGCGGACGAATTCCATGCGGTCTCCTCTGGGAAGGAGTCCCCCTGAGAGGATAGGGGGCCCGAGCGCACCGGACGGACACTCAGGAAATATACGGGCGGACTATCGAAACTGCAATGAGCGAGCGGGAGGCGAGAGGGGGTTCATACGGGGAGCGCTGGGGGCAGCGAGGGGAGCGACATGGGTTCCTCCTGCGGTGCACGAGAGCGAACTGCATCCCTTCAACTACGCTTCCCGGCTCAGCGGCTGGCTGCTTCCCCCGCTACTGGCTTCCGCGCTTCTACTTCGGCCCGAGGGAAGGCCTGGAGCACCTCGGCCAGCAGGTCCCAGACCGAGAGGGTGGAGCTTGCGTCCAGACCCCGGCGCACCACCACCAGGTCCCGGGAGGGCACCACGATGGCATACTGCCCGGCTGCCCCGGCTGCCGTGTAGGCGTCGGCGGGCAGATCGGTGCGGTGGTCGGGGACGAGCCACCACTGGCCTCCGTAGAAGCGCCCGAAGTCGGCCGTGGAGGGCGCCGGCGTCCGAACGAAGTCCACCCACTCCTCGCTGAGGATCCGTTCTCCTTCCCACATCCCCCGATTCAGATAGAGAAGGCCAAGGCGGGCCAGGTCCCGGGCGTTCATGTAGACCTGACTGCTCATGATGAAGGTGCCGAAGCGGTCCACGCCGGGCACGGTGTGCCGCATGCCCAGCCGGTCCATGAGAGCGGTCCGGGGAAATGCCAGGAACGCTTCGTCGTCGCCCAGAGCCGTTCGCAGTGCCACGACGCCCAGAAGGGTGTCGTGGTTCTCGTAGTCCCAGACCGTGCCGGGCTCCCGGACCATTCCCCGATCCCGGGCGTCGTGGGCGCAGTCCCGTCCGGCGAAGTAGCAGTGGGAAGAGCCGATGGCCGTTCCGCGCTCGTTGTCCACGGGGTAGAGTCCGCTGGACATGTGCAGCACGTGGCGGAGCGTGATCTCCGAGCGGGGGTCGGGAGCCGGCTCGGCGGCGGTGGGCGGCCACCCTTCCCAGGAGATCATGTCGAAGCCGGCGGCGTGGCGCCTGCGGTACTCGTTCAGCTCGTCCGGCTCCCAGGGGAAGGGAAGGGGCGCGTCCAGCTCCAGCAGCCTTCGATCCACTCCGATTCCGATGAGCGTTGAGGCCAGGCTCTTGGCCGCAGACCACGTCCGGGTCATGGTGTGCTCGTCGAAGCCGGGGGCGTAGCGCTCGTAGACGATCTCCCCTTCATGGACCACCAGCAGACTCACCGTCGTCTGCCCGTCGTATTCGCTCCGGTCGAAAGCCCACTCGCCGGCCGCTTCCAGGGCTGCTGCGTTCACATTGTCGGGAAGGGGGCTGTCCGGAGTCCTGTCGCCCACGGGCCAGGGAAGGGTGTCGGGATCGCCGGGAGGGGGCGGGAGAGTGAGGACGGGCAGGTCCGCGTCGTCTTCTCCATCGGATCCCGGCGGGCCGATGATGCAGCCCAGCCCCTCCTGGTACATCGCACGCATCGCCGGAGAACGGTCGCCGTCTTCGCCCGGAACGGTGACCGTTCGGCGCTCCTGATCCACCGTCATTCGCGAGGGGGGAAGAGGAGCGCTCATCCGAGACAGCTCTCCGCGGTAGAGCTGTTCGGTGGTCCGGTCGGAGACGAAGAGCCCGTTGCATACGGTGAGGGCCTGACGGCCGTTGCGGAGAACTTCCGCCGCCGAGCGGTGCACCTCGCTGTTGGCCTGAGCCTCCAGGGGGATGGGTGCCCCACCCCGGGCTGCCCCGCCCAGGAGCAGGGCGAGTGCTGTGGTCAGGAGAAGCGAGACGGCTGGACCGGGGTGACGGGCTGGAGGAGGGCGACGGGATCGTGACATGGGGACCTCGGGCGGGGGACGCGTCGATGGGGTGACGATGGGCATAGGCATGGACTCAGAAAACCAAGTGGAGGTCGTTTGCCTCGAAAGGCAACCTCTGAGCCTGCTCCAACCCGTTCGGGTCGGCGGGCCTTCTCCCGTTTTTCCCGAACGGACCCGCTCTCTTTACCCCCGAGCCAGGCGCGCACCACGGCGTCCTGTACGTATCCGAGTTCGATGCGGCTGACTGGTCGTCCCCTCGGGCTTCCGGTTGCGCCGGTGCTGCGGGAGAGGTGTGAGCCGCGCCAGGGTCACGTCAGGGTGGTAGAAAGGGGGGCGGAGATGGGGACGAGATCTCGAGGTGGCGGGCTGCGGCCGGGTCATGTATTGTGAGTTCAACACGGAGGTTGTCGCCGGAGTGCCTCTGCCACCGAGCGGAAAAGGGTCTCATACTCCTGCAGGACTCCGGACTCACAGGAGAGATGCCGTGGACCGGCTACGCGCGTTCGTCATCGATATCCATCGCCGATCTCTGTGGCAGGTGATGGCGGTCTATCTCGCCTCGTCCTGGTTTGTGCTGCAGGTGTCGGAGCACGTGGTGGAGCGCTTCCTTCTCCCCGAGTGGGTCTATGGCTCGGCGGTGCTCCTTCTACTGCTCGGGCTTCCAATCGTATTGGCGACTGCGCTCGTTCGCGAAACACATCCCGATCACAACCTATCGACCGGCGTGCTGCCGGGCGATAACCCAACGACCCCGGAGACCGAGGTGGTCCTCGGTCCGTCGGGAGCCCCTCAACCCTTCACGGCGACTCCCGGACGGGAAGGAGCCGCCGACGCTGGTGCCCCCTCCGGCCTCTGGAGCCGACTCCGGCGACAGCTCCAGCGGAGCCCCCTCCGGGTGATTCTGACCTGGCCCCGGACCATTGCAGGAGGAGTCGCCGCATTTTCCCTTCTCGCACTCGTGGGCGGAGTTCTTTACCTGCAGGGGGTCCCCCGTCTCAGCGAGGCCCGGGGATCGGCGGCCGATACCTTCGAGGAGCGAAGCTGGATTCTTCTGGCCGACTTCGAGGCAGTAGAGGAGGAGGACCGGGGCGTCGCGCTGGCGGTGAGAGAAGCTCTGGGCGTCGATCTGCAACAGTCGGAGCACGTGAACGTCCTCAACCGAAGCCAGATGGTCGGGATTTTTCAGCGAATGGCTCTGGTGAATCCACCGCTCGACACCCCGCTCGCCCTCGAGGTCGCAGAACGGTTCGGCGCAGGGGCCGTCATCACTGCGACGATCTCGCGATTGGGTCCACAGTACGTGGTCAGCGGACGGGCGCTTCAGGCCGGAACCGGAGAGGAACTCTTCGCGATCCGGGTGGCGGCGGCCGAGCACCGTCTCCTCGAGGCCGTCGAGTCGCTCTCCAGAGAAGTTCGCAGACGGCTGGGCGAGACCCGGGAGACGATTCGCGAGAGTCGTCCGTTGCCTGAGGTGACGACCCAGTCGCTGGAGGCGCTCAGGGCCTACGCCGAGTCCGAGAGAGCCCTCTTGGCGGGAGACGCCGACCAGGCCGGGGCTCTGGCCGCGGAGGCCGTGCGGATCGACCCGACCTTCGCGATGGCACACCGGTTGGCAGCCGTGGCCGCCTTCAACCAGGGGCGTACGAGCGTCGGCCGGGAACATAGCGCACGTGCGTACGAACTCCGCGATCACCTCTCGGATCGGGAACGATGGCACGTCGAGGCCTTCTACCATCAGATCGTTCGGATGGACCCCCGAGCCACCCTGGAACTGAACGAACTCATCCTCAACCGATATCCGGATGACACCAGGGCCATCAATAACATGGGCACCACGCTCATGACCTGGCGAGCCGACGCCGAGAGGACGGTTGGCTGGTACGAGCGCGCCGTCGAGCTCAGTCGTGGCGACCTCCTCCAGTTGACGAATCTCACCGAAGTCACCGGGCTCCTCGGCCGGCTCGACGATGCCGAGGCCCTGATCGATTCCTTGGAGGAGCTCGAAGCGACGGAGCTCGCGACCCGATTTCGTGTTCGGGCGAGCCTCGCCCGCGGCGACCTTGAGCGGGCCCAGTCCCTTTGCTCCACGCTCGTGGCGGGGCCTCCTCAGGTCGTTCGCACTGCGGACGACCGCGAACTCTGTGGATCCGTGGAGCTAGCCATGGGTCAGTTGGCAGCAGCGCGCGCCCGCCTCCAGTCGGTTCAGGCCAGCTACCTGACAGGGGGTCGGGTGATTCGGGCTTACTACGTCGCTTGGTCGCTCTCCCTGCTCGAGGAGCTCGCCGGCGACCCGGCGGCGGGGACACGGCATCTTGCGGCCTTTCTCGACGCGATCGACCCCGGTCAGGTCGGCGAGCCCGAGCGCTACTTGCTACGGGTCCACGCCGCCGTCATCGGGCTCCTCCGGGGAGACGACCAGCTTGTCGCAATCAGTGAGCGGCTCCCTCCGTATCCCGAGCCCGACCACTGGTTCAGCCGGCAGGGCAACTCGATGATCAGGGCTGCGCAGAGTGCCGTGGAGGGACGCGGCCACGATGCACTCGAGGAGATCCGCGCAAGCGACGTTTACGGCGAGAATCCGGTCCAATGGATGCTTCCGCGGGCTCTGCTGCTGGCCCGCGCCTACGAACTCGGAGGGGATCACGACTCGGCGATCAGTGAGCTGGCGAGGATCGTCGATCCCGGATGGTCGTCCTTCGCCAACCCGGTGACCCTCCGCGCCGTCCTTCCGGAACTCCTGATGCGGTTGGGCAATCTGGAAGCGAGCCGAGGGAACCCCGCGGCTGCGATCGGGCACTACAAACGTCTGCTCAGCCTCTGGACCAACGCGGATCCGGAGCTTCGCCCCAGGATTCGCCAGCTTGAACAGGCAATCATGGGTCTGGGTTCGGCCGGGAGTCCGGAGGCATCGCTGACACCCGAAGTCCAGCAGGCACGGGTGCACTGACCGGGAGCCCTTCGCCTTCAGGAGAGAGACACATTCAGATCCGCCATCCCGCCAGCAGGCTGATCGGGAAGAGGGATCAAGCGGTCACCCGGCCGGACGAGGAAGGGGGAGTGCTTCGCGGTCCAGGCCTCCATGGTGTCCTGGCGCTGTTGGAAGACGGTATCACCCGGCTGAAGGAGCAGGCCTCCCTGGAAGCGTCGATAATGGCCGCTGGAGGTCATCTGCTGTTCCCGCTCCCAGAGCAGAACCACAGACGGCGGCGGGCGGCCTGATCCCGCGCCATTTCCCGAACCTCTCGTCAGGGCGGGTCACGCCCCCTCCTTCTTGTGGATCACCAATCCCAGGCCGCCGCCTGAGGCCCCGTGCCACATCTGGCGGGCCTGGGCCCTCGGGGCCATCTTTGGACTCTACCACATTCATGTCGGTCTCCAAGCCGCCCTTCGCACCTACTCGTGTCGGAGCGACGTTTTCATGTCTTTGGGCATCTCCCTCCTTGCCGGGCTCGTCCTCGGCTTTTCCTCAGGCACCACCCCTACAGACCCCATGCCCCAGGCCGATCCGGAGGGAACGGCTCATCGCGTGGTTCTACCTCCTGTGGTGGACGGAGTCCTGGACGAGGATGTATGGAGGGAGGCCCCGGCCCTTGAGGGTTTCGTCCAGCGGGTCCCCAACGACGGCATGCCGGCCTCCGAGCCCACCGAAGTCCGGGTCCTCTTTGACGAGGAGACCATCTACGTGGGCGTCTGGCTCTGGGACGACCAGCCCGATCGGATCGTGGACGGTCCGGCCATCAGGGACTCCCGGTTGGACGACTCGGACGCCGTGGTCCTCATCTTCGATACCTTCCACGATGGCCAGAACGGGTTCGTCTTCGGCACCAATCCTTCAGGCATCGAGTACGATGGACAGGTCACCAACGAAGGGCGTGGAGGAGGCGGTGCCGGTGGCGGATTCAACCTGAACTGGGATGGCGATTGGGACGTAGCCACCTCACGGGACGGATCGGGCTGGTATGCCGAATTCCGCATCCCCTTCTCCACCCTCCGCTACGCCACGGCCGACGACGCCACCTGGGGGCTCAACGTCATGCGACGGCTCCGGCGGCTGAATGAGGAGAGTTACTGGGCTCCCGTCTCCCGCCAGTACTCGCTCTACCGTCTCAGTCAGGCCGGCGTCCTCCGAGGCATCCAGCCTCCCGGCGTCCGTCAGGCCACGGTGAGCCCCTACCTTCTCCAGTCGGTTCAGCGGGATTACAGGGCGGGAGACGCGTCCTTCGGGTATCCCACCGAGATCGGGGGTGACGCCAAGGTCCAGCTCACTCAGAGCCTGACCCTGGACCTGACCCTGAACACTGACTTCGCCCAGGTGGAGGCCGATGACCAGGAGGTGAACCTGAGCCGCTTCTCCATCCGGCTTCCGGAGAAGCGGCCCTTTTTCCTGGAGAACAGCGGGTACTTCCAGGTGGGGACGGGTGGCTCCGAGCTCTTTTTCAGTCGGCGAATTGGGATCGATGCTGGCCGGCCCGTTCCCATTCGCGGAGGGGGTCGTCTCTCGGGCCGAACTGGTGGCTTCAATGTGGGATTCCTCCACATCCAGACCGGGGTGGACGGCCCCACCCGTCCGGAGGAGGCTACCGGATATGCGTACTCGGTGGCCCGGGTAGCTCGGGAGCTTCCCAATCGGTCCCAGATCGGCGCCTTCGTAGCGGATCGGAGCAGCCGGGGGCTGGATGGCGCCCATGACCGAACCTACGCGGTGGACGGTCAGGTGGGGCTGGGGGAGTCCCTGACCCTCTCCTCTTTTGCGGCTCGAACCGACACCCCGGGACTGGAAGGCGATGATCACGCCTTCCACCTGAACGGATCCTACACGAGCCGGGAGTGGCGGGGGATGCTCACCTACCGTGAGATCGCCGGAGGCTTCAACCCGGAGGTGGGCTTCGTCCCCCGGCGGGACTACCGGATGGGGTCCGGCTTCCTGATGCACTACATTCGGCCCGAACGCATCTCCTGGCTCCGGGAAATCCGCCCCCATGTTTCGTACAATACGTTTCGGAGCCTGGGGACGGGCTTTGAGCAGTCGGCACGCCTCCATGTGGACTCTCACTTCGAGTTCTCCACCGGAGCCCACTTCGAGCCGGCGTTCAACTGGGTTCGGGAAGGGCTGGTGGACCCTTTCGAAATCTCCGACGGCGTGGTCGTGGAGCCGGGCACCTATGACGGCTGGGAGGCGGCCTGGCGCTTCAACACGGATCTGAGTGCCCCCCTGTCCGTCCGGGCCCGGCTGGACGCCGGCCACTTCCTCTCCGGCAGCCGCCGATCGGTGTCGGGGGAGCTGAACTATCGACACGGATCCGCCGCCATCCTGGGGCTCCGGCTGGATCACAACGAGGTGGAGCTGGCGGAAGGAGACTTCGATGTGACGCTGGCGGCGGTGCGAGCCGGGTACTTCTTCACCCCCGGGGTGTCGCTCCAGTCTCTCGTCCAGTACTCCACCCAGCAGGAGAACTGGTCCGCCAATGTCCGGTTGGGTTGGCTCAACACGGCAGGCACAGGGCTCTTTATCGTCTACAATGAAGCCCGGGGAATCCAGACGCTGGACGGTCCCCTTCACCGGTCCCTCACCATCAAATACAGCCGCCGGTTCCAGATCTTCCGGGGCTGAATCCCAGGGGAGGTCCCCGGGACCGTGGCGGGGCCACGTCGGCACCGAGTCAGGCGCTCGGACAGACCGTTCCGAGGGGAGTGGTCCAGGTAGGGGAGCCGCGAGGAAGCCGGGCAGGAAGAAGGCAAGCCCCTACGCCGCCGGGGGCCCGGAACGGCGATCTCCACTCATCCGCTTCGAAGGCGAGGAGGAACCGCCGTTGGATCGCCGGGGCGTCGTCGACCGTCCTCAGCCCCGGAGCATGGTCAGCCGGAGGCCACTGTATCCAGAAAACGGCTGTAGCTCTCGAGCATGGCCTCTTCCTGAGCGTGGAGTTCGGTGACGAGCCGGTAGAAGATCACCCGGTTCTCCTCCGCCAGCTCCGGGTCGAAGAGCTCACGGGAGCCCAGGAAGCCCACGGTGGCCCGGACAGCCTTTTCCACGTATTGCTGCTGCTGGAACACCCGATTCACCGCCAGACGGATCTCCAGGTCCAACCGCACTCCGCTCTGGCGCATGATCTCCCAGCTATCGTAGGTCAGGATCTCTCGGAAGATGCCCCGCTCGTCCATGTACGCATAGGGGTTGAACGGGCCCCGTTCTTGGGCGTCCGCTGCCAGCTCCGCCTCCACGCTCCGGCTGATCTCGGCATGGTACGGAGCCCAGCGAGCCAGAATCTCCCGGTTGGTCTCCACCTCGTTGATAGCGGCCGCCAGTGCGTCCTCAGTGGCCCGTCGTTCTGCCACCTCGACCCGGTAGTCGTTGAGCCAGAAGGCCAGGAAGACACTGGCAAATATGAGAAGACCCTGAATCGAATGGTCCACCACCCGCTGACTGACGGTCCAGCGTCCCAACGGAAGCTTCTTCATGGATTGTCTCCTCGGTTTGTGATCTCCGGGGACTTTTCCGAACCCGGAGGAGGGTTGGATCAGGTGAAGGTAGGCGCGGCAGTGGGCAACCTTCGAGACGGATCACCGTTTTCGGTCCCGAAACTCTGCTGCAGCCCGTTACTCCACGGGGTGTTCGACCTGGCCAGCTTGTCGTCCTCACCGGCCAACCGGGGGAGGTGCAGGTAGCGGCGGAAGGCGCCGCTGCGCTGGAGCTCTGGAAAGCTCCGGAAGCGATAGATCCTCCCACCCACCTGGAGCATGGGCTCCTTGAACTGCTCAGCCAGGATCGGGTCCTCGGCGGTGGCATAGCTCGGGGCCCGGCGGGTCTCAGGCTCGATCTCCCGCTCCCGAACGAAGGCTACCAGATCGATGGTCATCTTCGCCAGGACCATGGCGACCAGGCCGGCGAGTGGATCCTCCAGGAAGATGAAGAGGAAGCCGCCTCCCAGGATCACGCTGTGGCTGACCAGGAGTCGTGGCGTCACATCTCCCATGATGACGTTGATGGTCTCCGGTCGGCGACGGGTTCGGGCCAGTCGCTCAAGGAAGAGAAGGAGTTGGGCCAGCCCCAATCCCACCAGGGGTATCAGGTTCAGGAGGGCCACGAAGACCATGGATGGCAGCCTGGGCAACGTCATGGTCGTGGGGGGTTTCGGGCAGAAGGTGACCTGGAGGGGCCTTGATCGGGCGGCATGGCCGCACCAGCCACCGTCAACCTACAGCCCCCAAGGAGCTCCCGCCCGTTCGTTCGTCGCCCCGAGGCTGATCCAGGTGGTCCCGGACCTGGTGGAGTGCGAGGGCCACACCTCCTCCGAGGTCATGCAGGGCCACATGCAGGTCCGGGCCCAGTGGAACCGGTTCATGGCCCGGGTTGCCAGCCACGTGCGGGCCCGCACCCATCCGCACCGTCACCTGAGGACGAAGACGACGGCCAGGAGCACGACGAACAAGAGGGCGAGGTTCGGCGCGATCTCCCGGGCATACCGTTCGACCGCCCGTTGGAGACGGGCCTCCGGGAGGGCTGGAAGGCCCGGGGGAGCTGGAAGGGGAACCGTCCAGCCGCTGGGAAGGGACGGGATGCGGACCGGCGGCCACGCCGGGCCCCAGCGACGCCACGTCAGATAGAGGACGGTTCCAGCACCGAAGGTGGCCACGAAGTAGGGCATGTCGGTGGGGAGGGCCGGGTGGAGGAGGGGGAGCGCGGCGATGATCAGTCCCAGCGCCGTCAGCGCCCCACCAATCTCGGAGGCGCGGGTCGCCGGATCCGGGTCCCTCGCCGGACCCAGAAAGACCTCTGCGATCAGCTTCAGGAGGATCGCCACCGTCCCCGCGGAGGCCAGAAAGAAGACGGCTTCGGCCGACGGGACTCCCTCGAGTGCGTGATGGATCTCTGCCTTCCCCGCCGAGGCCCGGAGGAGGGGGAAGCCCATGAGCGCCAGGCCCGCGAAAAGGGAGAGCGCGAAGGTCACGGGCATCGTTCGCCAGAGCCCTCCAAGTCCGGCGAGCTGGACCGTTCCGTGCCGAAGCGCCACCGCACCGACGGCCAGGAAGAGGACCGCCTTGGCCGACGCGTGCGTCATCACGTGCTGGAGGCTCCCCTCCCATGCCCCCGCCCCGATGCCGGTCAGGATCACCCCGACCTGGCTCACGCTCGACCAGGCGAGAAGCCGCTTGGCGTCGGACTGGACCAGGGCACGGAGGGCGCCGTAGGCCGCGCCTGCGAGACCCAGGGTGAAAACGGTGGCATGGAGCATTTCCGGGGTGGCGGGATCGGTCAGCACCCGGAAGATCCCGTAGATGCCGGTCTTGATCATCACGCCGGACAGGAGTGCGCTGGCTGGAGCTGGGGCCTTCGAGTGGGCGGCGGGGAGCCAGCCGTGCACCGGAAGCATACCGGCCTTGACCCCGAACCCGAGAAGCAGGAGGACCGACCCGGGGCCGGAGGCGCCTCCCCCCCGAAGGAGGATCCCCGCCAGGAGCACGAGTCCCCCAACGAGCATCGTCCAGAAGTAGCGGATGGCAGCTCCCCTGGCGCCGTCTCCTTGTCGGACGAGGAAGAACCCCAGGAGCGCCAGGATCTCGAAGAAGACGAAGAGCGTCAGCAGGTCTCCGGCGAACACGACCCCGAGGACCGCCCCGAGGGTGGGCAAGGCCGTGAGGAGGAAACGACCGCGCGTGCCACCCCGGCCGCCGCCGGCCGCCCTCGCGGTCCCGCCGCCGGACGGGCCTGACATTCCCCTCAGGGCAAATACGAACACCCCGATCCCGATGAGCACCGTCAACGATGCGAAGTGGATCGTGACCGAGTCGACGGTGAAGGTGAACCGGCCCACCGAGCCAGGGGTCAGAGGCGACATCTCACCCTCCGATTCCCCGCGCCGCCGCACGTGCGAGTGCGAGGGGGAAGCCCGGAAGCGCCGCCCCGATGCCGAGGACGATCGTGATCGCTGCGGCAGCGAGAACCGGAATCAACGTCGGGGGAGGTGGATCGACCTGCGGGCCCTCGGACGGCGGCGGGTCGAACCAGGCCGTGTGAACGATCGGCATCAGGTACAGTGCGGCCAGCAGGGCACCGGTGAGGAGGACCGTGAGCGGAATCCAGGCCCCCGCCTGGGCCATCCCCGCCCCGATGACCCACTTGCTTACGAAACCCGAGAGGGGAGGGATTCCGATCAGGCCTAGAGAGAGGAGGGTGAAGGCCCCCATCGTCCAGGGCATCCGGCGGGCCGCACCCCCCATTCGGCTCACGTGGCGAATCCCCAGGTGATGCAGCAGGAGACCAGCGCACAGGAAGAGTCCACCCTTCATGAAGGCGTGGTGAGTGATGTGCACGATCCCCCCGGCGAGCGCCTCCCGGTCGAGCACCGAGATCGCCAGCGGGACGTAGGCCATCTGGCTGATGGTAGACCAGGCGAGGCGGCGTTTCAGGTGGTCGGTGCGAGTCGCCACGACCCCGGCCAGCACGACGGTCAGCGCGGAGACCCCGGTAAGGATCGCGAGGGGAGGCGGGTCCATCACCTGGATCAGCCGGATCATTCCGAAGGATCCCGTTGCCACCATGAGCCCCGAGAGGAGGGCGGAGATGGGCGCCGGTGCGATGGGATGGGCCTGCGGGACCCAGCCGTGTACCGGCAGGAGTGCCGCCTTCACCGAGAACCCCGCCAGGAGGAGTACAATCCCGAGAGCCGGGACCTCGACCCTGGTGCCGAAGCCCACGTCCCCGGCGGCAAGGGTCACGACGGCCAGCCCCAGGAGGAGCATGGCGGCGCCTGTGAGGACGTAGGCGAGGTAGCGTCGGCCGGCGGCGAGTGCCTCCGCGGTCTCGTCGTGGATGATCAGCGGCCACGCTGCGAGGGAGAGGAGCTCGTAGAACATGAGGAGCGTGAGAAGGTTGCCCGCTGTGCCAACTCCCAGCGTCAGGACGAAGCTGAGGGCGAGGAGCGCTTCATACCGGCGCCCACGCCTTGGCCCCGGGAGCACCAGGAGCCAGAGGATTCCCGCCGTCGCCGAAAAGAGGACCCCCAGTGCGTCGAACCTAAGATGAAGGCGAAGCTCCGGGACGATTTCGAAAAGGATGGACTCCATCACTTCCCCACGAAGGCGGCAAACGGGCCCCCAATGATCCCCACCCCGACGGAGAGTGCGGCCAGGACGAAGATCGGGACGAGCATGACGAGAGGAGCCTCACTGGTGCCCTCCCGGTCTGCCGGGCTGGGCCGGAAGGCGACCACCACCACGAAACGTGCATAGCAGAGCGCCAGGATGACCGCCCCCAGGAGGATCATGACAGCGAACCCCCATCGCCCCGCTTCAAGGGCCCCCAGGACGATCATCCACTTCCCTGTGAACCCGCCGGTGGGTGGGATCCCGATGGCTGCGATCCCTCCAACCGCAAAGGCACTCGTGGTGAGCGGCATCGAGCGTCCGGTCCCCTCGATTCGTCTCGACCCGGCCCGGTGGATGAACGCCCCCGCCGCGAGGAAGAGGGACGCCTTGATGATCGCGTGATTCAGGATGTGCACCGTCGCACCTGTTCGGTCGACGGCCAGCCCGAGCACGACCAGTCCGATGTTCGAGACGGTGGAATATGCCAGCATCCGCTTCAGATCGTCCTGCACCAACGCGAAGAGCGCTCCTGCCAGGAGGGAGGCTGCGCCTACCCAGATCAGGAGTTCGTGGAGGTGCTCGAGTCCGGGTGTCCGAAGCAGGCCGATGATGCCCATCTTCACGATCAGTCCCGAAAGGATCGCACTCACCGCGCTCGGCGCCGTGGCGTGGGCATCCGGAAGCCAGACGTGGAGTGGGAAGACCGCGGCCTTCAAGAGGAACCCGGCGGCCAACCCCCCGATGGCCAGGTGGAGCGGGAGACCGCCGTCGGGCAGCCGTTGGCCCACGTCCGCCATGTTGAGGCTGCCGGTGAGCGTGTAGAGGAGCCCCACCGAGAGGAGGATGACGATGGAGGCGACCGTACCCATCAGGAGGTATCGGAAGGCAGCGAGCCCTGCCCCTCGCTCCTCGCTCATCGCCACCATTCCGTAGGCCGAGATCGAGAGCACCTCGAGAAAGACGAAGAGGGTGAAGAAGTCTGCGGCCACTACGAAGCCCATCATCCCACCTGTCCCCACGAGAATGACCGCGACCCCCTCGGGTGTGGTGACAGGTTCGTTGGAGTGGGTCGCAAAGGGCACGGCGAGGGCCGCCACGAGGGCGATTGGGACGGCGAACGTGCTCAACACGTCGAAGCGGAGCTCGATCCCGTACGGCGGAGGCCACCCGCCCACGGCGTAGGAGACGGTGTCTTCGCGGAGGAGCCCTGTGAGGAAGAGGGCCACGCCCAGGGTCGCGATGAGAACCCCGAAGCCCCAGGCCGGCGCCCATCGCCGGGACATCGTGGGCACGAGCACGCCCCCCGCGATGGGGATCGCGACGAGCGCCGGGAGCCAGTGGGTCGTCACCAGCGCTTCCGCAGCTCGTCGATCTCCAGGGTCCCGAACTCCCGGTGGACCCGGAGGAGAAGCGCGAGGGCCAACGCGGTCGTGCTCACGGCCACCACGATCCCGGTGAGTACCAGAGCGTGCGGGATCGGGGCCATGAACGGGGGGGCCGCGTCGGGGCCCAGGATCGGCGCGGCCCCGCCCTCGATCATCCCCGAAGTGACGATGAAAGCGAAGACGGCCGTCTCCATGATGTTCAGCCCCATCAGCTTCTTGAGGAGGTTCGAATCGGCAAGGACCGTCCAGAGACCGATCAGAAGGAGCACGACGGTGGCCGCGTAGTCCAGGTTCTCGAGAAGGGGTGTCACGCGTCCTCCAGCGCCAGGTACAGGCGGCTGAAGATGAGGGCGCCCCCGATCCCGATCCCGAGCTCCACCCCCATCAGCATCGCCTCATGGAGAAGCGGGAGGTGCGTCGGGTATCCCAGGGCGAACCCGGTGGCAATCCCCCCCACGATACCGGCGGCCAGGAACGCGAGGGGACCTGCCCCCTGAAGCCACGGAAGGAGCCGCCCCGGGAGGAGACTTCGGGCATGCTGCGGGCCGAACACGAACCCGTTCAGGATGACGAGCCCCCCAAGGATCGCGGCACCCTGGAGCCCTCCTCCGGGGACCTCGAGTCCGGACAGGATCACGTGGAACCCGAAGAGGGCGATGAAGGGCGTGACGAGGCGGACGATAAAGGCCACGATCGGGCTCGGTGACGCGGCCGGCAACGCGGGCTCGCGGTGCCTGGCGAGGACGAGGACGGCAACCAGGCCGACGAAGATCACCACAACCTCCCCGAAGGTGTCCATCCCGCGGTAATCCAGGAGGATCGCGGTCACCAGGTTGCCCGTCTCCGGTCCCGACTCGATGTACTCCCGGGCGACGTGCGTGTGGATCGGCTGATCCGGGGAGCCGTGCCTGGGGAGCGCGGCCATCGCCGCGAGCATGGGAACCGCGAGTCCCGTGACGAAGGCGGCAGCGAGCCGCGGGTTCATCGGGAAGTCCGGGCGATGACCACGAGGAAGAGCAGCGTCGTGACTCCGGCTCCCACCGCGGCCTCGGTGAGAGCGACATCGGGGGCGCCCCGGTGCAGCCAGAGCAGACAGAGCATGAGGCTGTAGGCGGCGAAGAGGATGGCGGCCGCCGCCAGGTCCCGGGCCCGGGCCACCGCCAGCGCCGTGAGAATGAGGAGGGTGAGGAGGACCACGTCGAACAGTTCGCTCATGGGTCGTCCGTTGTCCAGGGTGCGACCCCTCTCCGGTCCGCTGCCCGGGCGAGGGCGTGGCTGGCGGTCGGACCGGCGATGAGGATCAGGATCGCCAGGCCCAGGAGCTGGAAGCTCGCGAGGCCCGGGCACAGGGCGAAGGCGAGTGCGAGGAGTATCGACCCCGCCCCCACCGTGTCGCACTTTGCCGCCGCATGGGCGCGGGAGTAGAAGTCGGGAAGGCGGAGAAGCCCGATCGTGGCGGCTAGAAAGAAGAAGGCGCCGATGAGACCGAAGGGGATGGCCAGCAGGCTCACGGGTCCAGCCTCCCGCTCTCCAACAACCGGCTGGCGGCCAGGCTCACTCCGAAGCTCAGGAGCCCATAGACGAAGGCGACGGTGAAGAAGATCTCCCGTCCGAATACGAAGCCCAGGAGGACGAGCACGACGAGTGTCTTCATGGCGAGCACGTTCACGGCCAGGATCCGATCCATGAGCGTGGGGCCGACCCGTGCCCGCTGGAGGCAGGCGAAGGCGTTCAGGAGGAGAAAGATTGCGAGCCCCCAGAAGAAGGTGGTCATGGGGTCTTCCCCTCGAACACCCGGGCGACCCGCTCCTCCAGGCGCTGAACCTGCTCCCCGAACCTCGGCTCCAGGCAATGGATGCGAAGCTCCGAGCCTGCCAGGTCCACCGTCAGGGTTCCAGGCGTGAGGGTGAGCGAGTTCGCCAGCGCCACACGGGAGATCTCACGGGTCAGAGTGGTGCGATGGATGATGGTGACCGGCTTGACGGGAAGCCGAGGGTCCAGCACCAGCCGGGCCACATGGAAGGCGGCCGCCGTGATGAGGAGGGCGAGCTGGACCAGGTAGAGGAGGAGGGCGGCGCCTTGCCTGGCGCTGATGGCGGGGACCTCGGTGGTGCGGAACGCCCGGTTCGCAACCACTCCCAACCCGAGGGAGAGGCTTGCCCCGAGGGCGAGATCCCACGGATGGAAGGACCCGGAGAGGATGAGCCAGAAGAGGAACAGGAAGATCGCCGAGGGGATGACCCTGCCATGGCGCGATTTCGGCATCACCTTCCCTGGAGTGGGTGGTCTGTTGTCCTCAGCGCCTACCCCTGGCGCATGAGATGTGCCAGCCGGGCGGTGGCACGCCCTCTGCACTTCTGATCACCACCTTTCTCAGCTTACGGCGGCCACGCAAGGGCCACGCTGGTGCGTTGTCGCGAAAAGGGAGGGGGATCGACCGATCACCCCGGCCGGACGACCGAGAAGGAATGTCCCGCGGAAGGCAATCCCAACGGGACGGGCTGTCCCACACATGACACGATTTCAGAGGAGACAACGATGAGCAAGCGAGCAGAGAACAAGGTGGCACTCGTGACTGGTGGCTCCATCGGGCTGGGAAGGGCACAGTCCATGTTGCTAGCCCGTGAGGGTGCGAAGGTGGCCGTCACCGATATTCTGGACGAGGAGGGGCAGGCGACCGTTCAGGAGATCGAGGAGGCCGGAGGGACCGCTCGCTACTGGAACCTGGACGTCACCGACGAGGCCCAGGTGAAGAATGTGATGGGTGAGGTGATCGAGGCGTTCGGCGAGGTGACCGTGCTTGTGAACAACGCCGGGGTGTCGGGAGCGAACAAGCCCACGCACGAGATCACCGAAGAGGAGTGGGACCATGTCCAGGACGTGAACGTCAAGGGCGTCTTCTTCTGCACCAAGCACGTCATTCCGTCAATGAAACGGGCAGGGGAGGGAAGCATCATCAACCTGTCGTCCATCTACGGGCTGGTGGGCGCCCCGGACGTGCCGCCCTACCATGCATCGAAGGGCGCGGTCCGCCTCATGGCCAAGACCGATGCCCTCATCTACGCGGAGGACGGGATACGGGTGAACTCCATCCATCCCGGGTTCATCTGGACTCCCATGGTCCAGCAGCACCTGAAGAATTCCGGAGTGGATCCAGAGGAAGGGAAGAAGGATCTGGCCGCCCAGCACCCCATCGGGAAGGTGGGCGAGCCCGACGACATCGCCTATGGTGTTCTCTACCTGGCGTCGGACGAGTCCAAGTTCGTTACGGGAAGCGAGCTCGTCATCGACGGTGGATATACAGCGAAGTAGGTGGGGCTCCTGTGATCTCGAAGGCACGGGTGTAGACCCGGTCCCCGATCTGCGACTGGTCGCCGTCGGCGGCCAGGGCTGCGAGGTGGAGCACCACGGGTACGCCGGCCTCGTCCGGCGCTACCCACTCCACCGACCAGCGAGTCGTCGTCTCCTCGGTCGGTTCGATTCCGCCGAGCCGGTGCTGGGCGAACTCGACCTCCCGGTCGACCAGGATTCCTACGCGTTCCTCCTCGGTGTCCGGCACCTCCAGAGTCCCCACCTGGGACTCGTCCGCGGGGTGCCGGACGGCAAGCTGGAAGCAGGCCACCACCAGGTCCGGATCGGTCAGGGTGATCTCCAGCGGATAGCGGGCTCCCGGCTCGTACGCCTCGGGAAACCCGTGGAGTTCGAGCGTTCCCGGGCCGTCGTCCTCCGCACCGTTCCAGTGGCAGGCCCCGCAGGAATCTTCCCCGAAGCCACCGGTCACCCGTGCGGGTGGCCCATCACGGAAAGCGATGTGGAAGCCCAGGCGGCCCTCGCCGGCCAGATCTCCTCCACCGACCTTCCGGAGGCCGTCGAGCCAACTCCCCTCGTCCGCGGAGGCCGCACCTGCCAGGGCGGGCGGGGGGGAGGAAACGGCCCCGGCCAGGGCCATCCCACCGAGGCCGAGGCCTGCCACGACCGACGCTCTGACGAGCGAGGCCGCCAGCGGGCTGGGCGAAGCCCGGGATGCGCGACGGATCACTGCGAGGACGGCCGGGTCAGGACGCGTCCCAGGTAGTTCGAGTCGGTCCCGAACCAGATTGCGCCACGCTCCTCGTCAAAGGCCATGTGGCGAATGTTGTTCGACACCTGATGTACGGCGATGAAGCTCTCGCTGGCGGGATCGAAGGCCACGAGTTGCTTCTCGGGACCGGTCTCGCTGATCCAGAGGACCCCACGGTCGTCCTTCGTGATGGCGTACGGACGCGAGTCCTGGCCGCCCGGCATCGGATACCTGGTGACCTCGCCGGTGGCGATCTCGATGCGGGCGAGGATTCCGTGCGGCTCGTCGACGGACCAGACGAACCCGTCGTTCAGCACCTCCAGGCGTCGCCCCCGGGACTCCTCCTGCGCCTTGTTGAAGCGGGTGATCTCGAGGGACTCCGGATGGATCCGGACGACCTCGTCTTCGCCGAAAAGCGAAACCCAGGGATGCCCCTCGTCGTCCAGCACGATGCCGTACGGACGCGCCCGGTCGTTATCGTGCGGGGTGACCAGGCGGTACTCGCCGGTGGCCATGTCGATGTGGCCGACCCGGTTCGACTGCTGCGAGGTGAACCAGATTCCCCCTTCACCGTCGAAGACCATGGTGTGAGGATCCCGAGCCTCGCCGGTGGGGAAGACCCGAAGCTCGCCAGTCTCCGGGTGCACCCGTGTGATGGTCGCGTTCCGGTTACCCGCGTACCAACCGTAGCCGTCCTCGTCGACGATCACCGTATGGGGGTTGGCGCCTTCCTCGATCTCGTACCGGCGGAAGGATTCGTCGGCGGGGTCGAAGCGGGCCACGTAGTTGCCCGCCTGGCCCACGAACCAGATGGTGCCGTCCGGCGAGACCGAGGGATCCCGGGTTCGGCCGCCCCATTCCACCTCCCACTCCACCAACTCGTCGACTCCGCCTGGGGCCCCCTGGGCGGCCACCGGCTCCGGTGTGGTGGGGGCAAGCACGAAGGCACCAGCTACCGCGATCGAAAAGGACATGCGCAGGTGCATGACACTCCTCCTTGGGATGGATGGACTTGCTTGGGATGGATGGACTCGGCCGGCGGACCTGGTCCGCTCCGCACAGTCCCGTACCGGCCAGTACCATGGAAGGATCCGGAGGGGGGACGCCACGGCCTGTGGCCGTGGGCTCGGGACCGTGTTTCTCGCCGCCCTCCTCACGCGTCGCGACCATGGGCCCCTCCGGGACCGACGTGGGACTGTGGCGATTTTTCGGTGAACCCGGCCAGGGCAGGGCGATCGCCCCCAACCGCCCGGATCCGTGCGGCGGCCTCATGGGTAGCTCTGGCTCTGGTGACGGTGCCAACCCCCTCGGGCCGTGGAGGCTCCATGTTCGACCTTCTCAAGGCGCGTTCCTTTCACGGCATGGCGCTGGTCGCAGGCGCCCTGCTCCTGCCGCCCGGATGGGCCGGGGCCCAGGAACCGAGCTTCACCCTCGAGATCGAGGTGGGGCCCGCGTGGCAGAGCCGCAACGACGTGGAGATCCCCAATGACGGGACGGCCACCCGGTTTGCACTGGACGGGTTGGTCGGAGGAGGGGCTCTGCCGGCGGGTCGGGTCTACCTGGGCTGGAACTGGCGGGAACGTCACGGTGTCCGTCTCCTGGTCGCTCCCCTGACGCTGCGCAGATCCGGGATTCCGGACCGGGAGATCCGCTTCGCCGGCACCACCTTCCAGGCGGAGACCGCGGTCTCGGCCCGCTACACCTTCAATTCCTATCGGCTGTCGTATCGGTGGCTGGCCCGGGAGGGGGAGCGGACCACCGCCTGGCTCGGTGCGACGGGCAAGCTTCGAGATGCCGTGGTTTCGTTGGAGCAGGGGGAGGTCACGGCACGGGACGACGACCTGGGGTTCGTGCCGCTTCTCCACCTGGCCGGCGAGTGGCACTTCGCACCAGGGTGGCGCGGGAGCTTCGATGCCGATGCCCTCGCCGGGGGGCCGGGCCGGGCGTTCGATGCAACCGTCCGGGTGGGCCGTGCGGTGGGTGACGGATGGCACGTCTCGGCGGGGTACCGCACGGTGGAGGGAGGCGCAGACGTGGACGCCGTCTACGCCTTCGCGTGGTTCAACTTTCTGACCCTGGCCGTGACGAAGCGGTGGTGAACCGGGCCCGTTGACCGGAAGCCGCCCCTCCACTTGCCCGTTTGTGGACGGGGGCCGCTTGACCGCCCCGGCTCCAGCCGGCAGGATAAGTACCACGCTTGTTGCCTTCACTTTTGCGAGGCCCGTCATGCATGGATCCTCTTCGCACTCCCGGTCGTACCCGTCCTGGCTGTTTGTCCTCGGGGTGAGCGTTGGAGCCGCTGCGGCCGCCGCCTGCGAGCCGGCCGATATGGTGCCCGAGGAAGAGCCCCTCCCGGGCACGGCCCTGGTCTTCCAGGACGTGACCATCGTGGAAACCGGGCAGGAGGCGGTGACCCCCTGGCAGACAGTGGTGGTTCGGGAGGGTCGGATCGACAGGGTTGGACCGGTGGACGAGGTGGAGGTCCCCGAGGACGCCCTTCTCATCGATGGGGAAGGGCGCTACCTCATGCCCGGCATGGCCGAGATGCACGGCCATCTTCCCGGAGCGGATCCCACCTCCCCGGAGGTTCAGGATCTTCTCTTCCTGTACGTGTCCCAGGGGGTGACGACGGTGCGCGGGATGCAGGGCCATCCCGCTCAACTGGAGATCCGGCGGGCCATCGAGGACGGTGATCTGCTGGGGCCTCGCCTGATCCTGGGAAGTCCCGCCATGGGGTGGGGCAACCTCCCGGACGCCCAGGAGGCTCCGGAGCGGGTGCGGGAGTTCAGCGAGGTCGGCTTCGACCTCATCAAGATCGGTGAGGGAGCCGACCCGGCCACCTACGACGCCCTGGTGCAGACCGCCCGTGAGGAGGGGCTGCCGGTGGCGGGACACGTCCCCGACGACGTGGGTCTCATGGAGGCCCTCGCCGCCGGCCAGGTCACCATCGATCATCTGGACAACTACGTGGAGGAGCTGGTGCCAGAGGAGGAGCGCCAGGCCATCGCACCGCTCTGGGGCGTGGCGTCGGTGGGTCACCTGGCGGACGAGGGTCGGATCCCCGAACTGGTGGACGCCACCGTCGAGAGCGGGGCGGCACAGGTGCCCACCATGGTGCTCTGGGAGATCTTCTTCGGCGACAGGACCGGTGAGGAGCTTCGGGAGGCACACCCGGAGGTTCGCTACATGCCCCCGGACGTGGTGGACGGCTGGGAGAGCTCCCTGGCAAACCTCCATGAGACCATCGGCCACCCCGAGGGGGTGGCCCGGGTGGTGGAGCTCCGCCGGGCGATCTTCCGGCACCTTCACGAGGCGGGTGCCACCTTTCTGCTGGGCACCGACTCTCCGCAGCTCTTCAGCGTACCGGGATTCTCGAACCACCGGGAAATGCAGCTCTGGGTGGAGCTGGGCATGACGCCCTTCGAGGTGGTTCGGGCCGGGACCTGGAACGTGGCGGACCACCTGGGTGAGCTGGATGAATCAGGATCGGTGGAGGAGGGAAGGCGAGCGGACCTGATCCTCCTGGAAGCCAATCCCCTGGATGACATCGGGAACGTGGCCCGGCGGGCCGGCGTGGTGATGCAAGGCCGCTGGATCCCCGAGGAGGAGATCCAGGAGCGGCTCGCCAGCATGGCGGAGCGCCACCGGGAGGCCGGCAGATGAGGGCGGGTGTTGCGACCGGGTGCCTCTCGCTCCTGGCCACTCTGGTTCTGGCCGCTTGTGGGGCGCCTCCCCCGGACACCCTGGGGCCATCCGAGGACGGGTTGCGCCCGTGCCCCGACGCCCCCAACTGCGTCCATACCGGCGACGAGCATCCACCTGAGGTCCTTCCGTTCCACCTGACGCCCGAGTGGAGGGACCGGTCTCCCGAGGCGGTGTGGGACGCCGTGGAATCGGCCGTCTCGTCCCTGCCCGGAACGGAGGTGGTGGTCCGGACGGACGACTACCTCCGGGCAGAATCCACGAGTCGGATCTTCCGGTTCGTGGACGACCTGGAGGTGTACCGGGCGCCGGAGTCCCCGGAGCTGGTGGTGAGATCCGAATCCCGGGTGGGGCGCTCCGACATGGGCGTGAACCTCCAGAGGGTGGAAGGCTTGAGGGAGGCTCTCCGGGAACGGGGGGTCGTGGACTGAGTGCCGCTGAATCCATCCGGCGTTCCGGTCCGTAGGAGGGGAAGGATCATGTGGTTCTCTCCCCCTCGATAAACGGACCGAACGTGCAATGAACAGATTCGACTGCCTCTTCGGCGGAGCAGTGGCCCCCGCCTTGCGTTCCACCCTGCTCCGAACTTCTGGGTCTCGAAGGCCCGGCTTGCGGTTCGTGGTTCTCCTGGCGTGCGGGTTCGTGGCATCTGGGCTCCTGGGCGCTGCAGCTCCGGGCCCGGGTTCCGACGCCGACCCCTGCGCGCCCGCCGATGCTCTCCTGGCCGACCTCCCCCTCGAAGCGCCCGGAGTCCTGGTGGGGGTGGTGACGCCCGATGCCGGGCTGGCCTGCTACCGGACCGTGGGATTTGCCAATGTGGGTCACCGGATCCCCATGGATCGGCACACCCGAATCAATGTGGGCTCGACCGCCAAGACGCTGACCGGGTGGGCGCTGGCCCGCCTGGAGCTCGACGGCGTGCTCTCACTTGACGACGACGTGCGGCACTGGATCCCGGAGCTCCCGGAGCTGGAATCCCCGGTAACCCTCCGCCATCTCCTGACCCACTCCAGTGGATACCGGGAATTTCTGAACGCCCTGGCCGTGGGAGGGTGGCGGATCGAGGACGGCGACTTCATCCACCCCGACGAGGTGATCCGGGTGGTCTCGCAGCAGCCGAGGCTCCAGAACGAGCCCGGCGCCGAACGGAACTACAACAACACGGGCTACGTGCTCCTGGCCCGGGTCGTGGAGGCTGCAACCGGCAGGTCCTTCCCTCGCTGGGTCCAGGAAGAGGTCTTCGAGCCACTGGAGATGGAGCACTCAATCTTCCGGCTCGACGGCCAGCGGATCGTCGCGGATGCGGCGTACGGGTATCGACCCCAGGTGCCCGGGGAGACGTCCGGACCGGAGCGCTCGGATCCAGCGGTCGCCGGCTGGGTGAAGGCTCCCGACGTCGGCTCCCCCATTGGAGCCGGCGGGCTCTACACCACCATGGATGACCTGGCGCGGTGGCTCACGGCGCTCACCGGTGACGATTCCCGGTGGAGCGAGCCCTTCGTCCTGATGAGCGAGCCCTTCGTCCTGAACGACGGGAGCGCGACCAACTACGGGCTGGGACTCGAGGTGGACCGGATGGCGGGGCTGGAGCGGCTCCATCATCCCGGGGGCGACCTGGGTCATCGGGCCGAGTTCATGTGGTTTCCGGAGCGTGAGATGGGCGTGATGGTACTGACGAACAATGCGGGACTGCCACCGACGCTGCCGGGCCAGGTGGTGCGTGCCGTGCTGGGCCTGGACCATCCGGGAGCCGTGGCCATGGACCTCGAGGAGGCTTCTCTCGCCGAAGCAGGTGACCCTCCGGAGGCAGCCGATCCCCCGGCCCGCTCCGACTCCCCGGCTGGGGACCAGCTGCCCCCCGGCCTGACGGATCCGGATCACCTGGCCCTGCTGGCGGGGCGCTACGAGCTCGAGGCACAGCCCGGGTTCGTCCTCACGATCCGGGTCGCAGGGGAGGGGCTCGAGGCGCAGGCCACCGGCCAGCCTCCCTTCTCCCTCACTCCCCAAGCGGATTCCGCCTGGACGATCGACGCGGTGGGCGCCCGGCTCACTTTCCATCATGAGGACCCGGATGGCTCACCCACGGCCTCCTCGCTCACCCTCCACCAGGGCGGCGCCAGCCTTCCCGCGCCTCGCATCGCGTCCGGGTGGGAGGATGTCGACCTCCAGGCCTTCGAGGGTCGGTACCGCTCCGACGAGTTCGAGACCGAGTACGTGGTCCGTGCCGTGGAGGGCGGACTCAGGCTCGAGCACCGGCGTCGAGACGCGGTCGTGGTCACTCCGGCCGGAGACGACCGGTTCAGCGGATCCTTCCCCTTCTTCGGAGTGGAGTTCGTCCGCGACGAGGAGGGTCGGGTGACGGGGTTCGTCGTCGACGCGATCCGGGCCCGGGACCTGGGCTTTTACCGGGTGGCGGGTCACGAGTCGGCCGGGATCGGCACGAGGTGAAGAGCCCCTTCACGAGGCCCAGCGAACGGGCTTACCCCGGCTGGAGGCTCTCCGGGAGTTCCGGCAGCCACCCGGCGTCCAGCACACCCCACAGTCCGATGAGGATTGCCTCGGCTGCATCGTGCCGCAGCGAGGTGGGTCGGGGCGCCCCGGACCAGGCGATGACCTCCCGGGCGATCTCGTCGGCCTGCTCCTTCGCGTCCCTGCCGGTGCGCCGATCCCGGGGGAGCAGGAGAGCCTTCCTCCAGACCCCGGCCTGCACCCGCTGGAGAGAGAGTCCCCGACGGTGGGCTTCCCGGGCCCAGGGGTCGGCTACCGGACCGCCGCCTTCCACCACCACCCGCCGAAGCCCTTCCACCGCGCTCATGACCCCGTAGACCCCCTTCTTGAGGCGACTGGGGGCGCCGAAGTTGGTGGACCGGTACCGTTCGAGCCGACCGTCGGCGGTGTAGACCGCGAGTCCCGCTCTCAGGCCGGCATCGATGGCCAGAAGTCGGGTCGGTGGTGTGGGCGTGGGGCGGTTCACCGGAACGCTCGGAGGCCTACCGGCAGGCCGGCCTCCGGCTGTTGCCTGGACAGTGGGGTTCGTCGGCAGCGCCGTTCTCGTCGCCCATGCCTTCGGTGGTGGCATCCAGACGCCCCAGTTCACGCTGAATCCCCGAGAGGGGGCTGAAGATGAACATGTCCCCGCTCTGATTCCCGCCCCAGAGGATCCCCACGAGCTCAGCGTCGTCCGTCCCGTTCAGGGTGAAGACCGGAGAACCGCTGTCGCCCCCGTCGACGATCCGGGCGCCTGGGTTCTCGACCAGGGTCTGGCACAGGAGCTGAATGTTGGAGCGGGCGACGTTCACCATGGCGCAGGTGTCGGTTGCGGTGCCGGAGGTCCACCCGGTGGTGCGCCCCACCTTGTGGATGGTGCCGTCGAAGCGGTCGGCGGACGTGTCCTGGTCGGTGATGCGGAAGTAGCTCGGGGCCTGCACGGCCCCGGTGTTCACGCCTGTGGTCTTTGCGACCCGGGGCAGGCTCCGGACCCCCGGCTCATAGCGCACCCGGGCGGCATCGCTGTACCGGCAGATCTTGCCCCGGGAGCAGAGCCCACGGCGAAAGTAGGCCGGATCGTCGGCCTCGAAGCCGATGGGGTCCGGGCTCACGTCCCGGTGGGGCTGGTTGTACTGCGTGTCTCCGGTGGAGCCCTGCCGGTCGGTGCAATGGGAGGCGGTGACGAAGGACCAGCCATCATCGTGCTCCGCGCTGAAGCCCAGGGTGCAGACGTACCGGCTCCAGTGGATCTGGACGCCACCCACCAATGTTTCGTGCTCTGTCCGAAGGGTCGCCGACGCGTGCTCATTCTGGAGTGCGTGCATGAAGTGGATCGGCTCGGTGATCCGGATCCGGTAGTCCGTCTCGGGGATGCCTTTCCGGGCCATGATGGGCGCGATGTCCCGGGCCACCGCCGGGCGCTCCACACCGAAAACGAGCTGTCCAGTCGACTGGTCCCGGGCCGCGAAGACGGTCCCCGGAAGCGCCATGACCTCGGGCGACGCCTGGGCGAATCGATCCGGCACCTCCAGGTGGACCGGAGGCCCCTGGCTGAATCCCGCCTCATCCGGGACGCCCACCGGGGTGGTGGTGTCGGCACAGGCACTGATGGCCACGAACAGGATCAGTACCGACAGACGACCGGCAACGGTGGCTCGATTCATGGCGCATCTCCGAGGGGGATTGAAGGACGGCCAAGCAGGGACAGGGCACAGAATGCGTCATGGATGGATGAACTGTCAATAGAGGACGAATCTCTGGGCTGCCCGATTCCAACGGAGGCTACATCGCCGGTTCCAACGAGGGGGCTGCATTCTGTTTGGCGACACCGACCCTTCAGCAACAGGAGGAACCGATGACTGGACGATTTCTGATTGGTGGAACCGTGCTGGCGCTCTTCGTGGCAGTCGCTCTGTCCAGCGAGATGACCGCGACCGCCGTCGAGGAGGCCCCGGAATGGAGCCTGAACATGACGGCCATCGAAGCCTGCAGCTGCCCCATGTTCTGCCAGTGCTACTTCAACACCGAGCCGGCGGCGCATCACGACCACGACCACGATGACGCGGAGCACTACTGCCGGTTCAACGTGGCCTGGCAGGTCAACGAGGGTCATCACGGAGGCACGGACCTGGCCGGGGCCCTTTTCTGGATGGCCGGCGATCTGGGAAGCAGCTGGGCAGATGGCACCATGGACTGGTCGGTGATCCACTTCGACCCGACGGTGTCTCCGGCCCAGCGCGAGGGCATTCTGGAGATCTTCGCGCCGCTCTTTCCGGTGGAGTGGGCCTCCTTCGAAGTCGGCGAGGAGCTCCCCATCGAATGGAGGGCTGGACCGGACGGAGCCGTAGCCACCCTGGATGGCGGCGAGGCCGCCGAAGTCCGCCTGATCCCCGTGGCTCAGGCCATGTCTCCCGACCAGCCGGTGGTCCTGGACAACATCCAGTACTGGGGCGCTCCCCGGCATGACGGCGTCGTGATGATGCCCAACGAGGTGGAGGCCTACCGGCTGGGCCCGAACGCCTTCGAGTACCACGGGACCAACGGCTTCATGATCACCATCGACATCAACTCCAACGACGTCGCCCAGCAGTGAACCCCTGTCCGGGGTGGCGGCGCCCTCCGCCTGCGAGGGGCCGTCGCCATCCCCCGGGGGCTGGCGGCAAGGAGGCGAACCAGCGATGACGCTGAAGAACGCGGCGGCCCTGGTGTTGCCGGGGCTCCTCGTGGTGGCCGTGTACATGGGCTTCGCCCAGTCCTCGGACGGGCTGGAAGGGGGCGAGAGCCCGGGGGCAGGGAGCTCGCTGGCGGTTCCGGCACCCGAGGTGGGGTTTCCCACGCTGACGGGAGGAGAGGATTCCCTGGCCGGCTACCGGGGCCAGGTGGTTCTGCTGAACATCTGGGGGACCTGGTGCCCGCCCTGCGTGCGGGAGATCCCCCACCTGGTGGAGGTGCAGCAGGAGATCGAACCCCGCGGGGGAACCGTGATCGGACTGGCGGTGGACTCCGGCTCTTCGGAGGACATCCGTGCCTTCTGGCAGGACCGCATCGAACTGGATCCGGCCTATCCCATCTGGATGGGGACGAACCGTGAGGCCCGGCGCCACTTCGAGGCCTTTGGGCTTCCCAACACCCTCATCATCGACCGGGACGGGATCATCCGGGAGCGGTTCCTCGGGCTCGTCACCCGGGAGATGTTGCGGGAAGCGCTGGAGCCGTACCTGTAGCGTTCCGGTCGTCCAGGCGGGCCGAAGCTTCGGGTCCGTTATACGCTGCCCGGCCCACCCCATCCTCTGGTGGCTGGGATTCCGGGACACCCCGCCCCGGTGGTCTGCCAGTGGTGGGCCTGATTGTCCCACCTGATCCAGCGGCACCTCCAGGCGAAACTGCCGCCACATGGTGCTGTGGTCGGATGAAGGCCGCTCGGCGAGCGCCTGGTGCGCTTTCTGCATCTGACTTGGTGGTAGACGGGACGGCTGCCGGGAATGGATCCCGGGGTCGCAGGCGCTCCTCGCCTTTCCGGGACGAGCCGCCTTCCCCCCAGCCAGGCGAGGCCCGGACGCCCGGCGATTCGGACGGACTCCAGCGTGCCACCAATACTCGGGGATCCGATGCACGTGGGCGCCCTGGTGTTGGGGGGCGCGGCTGCATTGCTGGTGGGGGCGATCGAGCGAATCCGTGACCCAGATCCCTTTGGAGGAACCATGCATTGCCTATTGTCCTGCAGGTCCGTCGGCTGTCTCATTCTCCTGGCCGTTCTGATGGTGGCATGCGATCGCCCGCCGGATGACGAGGCGGACCGGGCCCGCGAGAGGAGGGCTGCCGATGCAGTGCGACTTGCCGATGAACGCTTCGATCCTGTGGCTTTCGAGGAGTTGGAGCCCCTGAGACCGGAGACCGTGCAGGAGCGCGGCAGGGTGATCTACGAGGTGAGTTGTGCCAAGTGTCATGGCCCCGAGGGCCGCGGCGACGGAGGGTTTGTCTTCCAGGGGGATACCCTTCAGCCCAGGTCCTTCAGCGATCCGGATTGGGAGCGCATACGGGTTCCCATGGAGCTTCGTCGGATGATCTACGTGGGCACGGCCGAGGGGATGCCCCACTGGGGAATCCGCGGGCTTCGTGTTCGAGACGTGGATGCCGTCGCCGCCTACGTCGAGCGGGAACTCATCGAGGGGTAGTCGGCTCCGGCGGCGGCAGGAGGTCTCTCAGTGCGTTGGGAAGCATCCGTCGGACATCCTCCCATTCGCCTTCGGAGACGTGTCGGGTGAGGACCCGGAAGACTCCCGTGACCACGTGCTCTGCGTTCGCGTTGGGTCTCGCCGGCTCGAGCTCCCGGCGCACCATGTCCAGGAACCTCTGACGATCCCGGACCTTCACCGGGGTCGCCCCGGGGCGCCAGCCATCGTAGAACACCCCCTTCACCAGGAGCGGCAGTTGGGACGCGAGCTTGGCAGACTCCTCGGGCGTAAGCCGGTCGCGAAGGGCGTGAAGGCTGGCACGCAGGGCCATGTACACCTCGTGCCGGTCCTCCCAGTGGAGTTCTTCAGCCAGTTCCTTCAGGAGGAGGTTCGTTTTCTGAATGGTGCGATCGAAGACGTCGAGACCTGTGTTGCCCATGGCTCACGCTCCCAGGGAGGATGTTCTTGAAGGGATCCAGCGTTCACAGCGCTTGCGGCCGGTTCCGGTGACAGCTCGGGTCACACGGTCCGGTCCCACCCCTGGAGTAGCGCAACTGTCATGCCAGTCCGAACGTCCCGGGCGCCGCTCCAATGACGAACCATGAAGGGGACGAGGCGGAGCCAGTTCGTCTCAACGTCGGGAAAGATTGTCACTGGACGCCGGGATGGGGGCGAGACACACTTTGACACCTGGAGGGAGTCAGAATGGAGCGTACGGAATTCACGTCCGAGACAAGGCCGGATCCGCCTGATCATCCGGAGCCCTGGGATCCCGGGCCCCCGGAGCCAGGGGAGCCGGAACGGCCGGAACCGGGAGACCCTGAACGGAGGCAGCCCCACGACCCCGACCCTCCCGATCCCGCGGATCCAGAGAAGCCGCTTCCCGGCGATCCCGATCCGGAGATGCCGGAGGGGGTCCGGGCCGCCCGGTCGTCCCGTTGGCAGGAGTGGTGCGGATGACCGGAAGTCAGGTGCCTGCTTCGGTTCTCTCCGCCCAGGCGGCCAGGACCTCCCGTTCCCGGGCAGGGGCGAGCCCGGCGCCCAGCTCTGCCTGACGCTCAGCAGGAAGCGAGCGGAACCAGGCCAGCAGGTCGGTGGTGGTGGCGGCCAGCGGCCGGAAGGTGAGCCCGGCGGCGACGGCCCGCTCGATGCTCGCTCGCGAGATCACCTCGTCCTCTCCGAACCAGGTGGGCATATGGGACCACGGCCGGACGGAGTGCTCCTGCAGGAAGTCGGCGGGGACCCAGGTGAAGCTCAGCTCCAGGTCCCCGGGGAGGGCGCCGCGGATTCCGTGAAGCTGCCCGGCCATGGTCAGGGTCGACCGGGGGCCAGTGGCGTTGAAGGTGCCGGTGGTTTGGTTCTCGACCATGCGGATGGTCCATTCCGCCAGGTCGCGGGCGTCGATGATCTGGATTGACGCGTTGCCTCTGCCCGGAGCCAGGATCTCTCCACCTCGTGAGATCCGAAGGGGCCAGTAGGTGAAACGGTCGGTGGGGTCCCCGGGCCCCACGATGAGGCCAGGCCGGATGATGGTCGTGCGATCTCCGAACCAGCGGTGGGCCTCCCGCTCCGAGGCCGCCTTCATCGGTCCGTACAGGCGCCCTCCCTCCTCCTGGTAGATCTCCGGTGTGACATCGAGGGGATCACCCTCGGTGTACTCCAGGAGGGCGCTCTCCTCGTCCAGATGCTCGAGGCGGGCCACGTCGTACACCGAGAGGGTGGAGATGAAGACGTACTGGTCGGTGGTATCGTGCAGGACCTCCCCCACGTCCCTGACCCAGAAGGGCAGGGTGGTGGGGTTGTCGATGACGGCGTCCCACGACCTCCCTTCCAACGCGCCCATCTCGTGCTGATTCCGATCCCCGATGAGCTGCTCCACGCCATCGGGAAGATCGGCTTCGGTTCGGCCCCGGTTGAAGACCGTGACCCGGTGTCCCCGAGCCACCGCGTACCGCAGCTGATGGGGTCCGGTGAAGCCGGTACCCCCCAGGATGAGGAGATCCAGGGATCGTCGGGCCGTGCCTGCATCGGGGAGGCCTCGATAGTTGGCGAGTGTCGCGCCGAGGGCGGAGGGAGCGAGGGCCTCTGCGGCCACCGCACTGCCGGCGAGGGCCGAGAGACGCAGGAAGGTGCGGCGGTCAGGGCTCATGGTCCGGTCCTACGACCAGCTCAGGTCGTGTTTGTTGATGGGGAGTGATCGCACCCGGTGGCCCGTCGCATCGAAGATGGCGTTGGTGAGTGCCGGAATCGCCGGGGGGAGCGGCGGCTCGCCCAGCCCGGTGGGTGGGTTGTCGGAGCGGAGGAAGTGGACTTCCACCGGCGCCGCCTGGGCGTGCCGCAGGAGGGGGTACACGTTGAAGTTGCCCTGAGCCGCCCGTCCGTCCTCGATGGTGATCTCCTGGCCCAGCGCCTGGGAGATGCCCTCGAGAACCGCGCCCTGTGTCTGGTGCTCGGCGTTGCTCTCGTTGATGATCTGGCCGCCCACGTCGCCGGCGGCCCACACCCGGTCTACGGTGAGATCGCCTTCGGGGCTCACACTGGCCTGGACCACCTCGGCGAAGTACCCCCGGTGGCTGAAGTGGAAGGCCACCCCCATTCCGGTGCCCCGGGGGAGCTGGCCTCGCCGGGTATGCCACCCCGAAACCTCGGCCGCCAGCTCGAGCACGCCCCGCATGCGTTCCGGGTCCAGCCCCTGACCCTCCACCTCCCGGGAGAGAAGCTCCAGGCGGAAGTCCACCGGGTCGCGGCCCGCTGCGTGGGCCAGCTCGTCGATGAAGGACTGGTAGACGAAGGCCAGCCCGTTGCTCCCGGGGGCCCGGAGTGCCCCGGTGGGGATCCCGAAGGGGATGAGGGATGCACCGAGCTCGAAGTCCGGGACAAAGCGGGCCGGAAACTCGTTGGCCGACACACCGGCGCTTGAGGCGAAGCTCTCGTCTTCTCCGAATGACACGAAGTGGTTCTTCCATGCCACCAGGCGGCCCTGGTCGTCGACTCCGCCGCTCAACCGGTGGAACCCCGCCGGCCGGTAGAAGTCGTGTCGCATGTCGTCTTCCCGGGTCCAGAGAAGCTTCACCGGACCCTCCACCTCCATGGCGATCCGGGCCGCCTCCACCATGTAGTCGTTGGCGAGCCGCCGACCGAAGCCGCCACCGATCCGCTGGAGGTGGATGGTGATCTCCTCCGGCTCCAGCCCCAGCGTCCGGGCCACCAGCCCGCGTCCGCTTTGCGGAGTCTGGGTGGGAGCCCAGATCTCCAGGCGGCCGTTGCGGTAGTGGGCCGTGCAGTTCTGGGGCTCCAGGGTGGCGTGGGAGAGGAAGGGGTAGTCGTACTCCGCCTCCACCACCTGGGCCGCACCGGCCAGGGCGTCGTCGGCCGCGCCATCGCTCCGGACCGAGAACCCGGCTGGGCCCTCGAACAGCTCGGCAGCCTGGTGGGCGAAGCCTTCGCTGCTCTGGCTCGCCGTGGGGCCCTCGTCCCAGGTCACCTCCAACTCCCGGCGTGCCCGGTTGGTGGCCCACCAGCTCTCCCCCACCACGGCCACGCCGTCCAGGAGGCCGTTCAGCGAGTCGCCGCCCTCCACCACGAAGGCATGGGTCACCCCGGGAAGGCCTCGCACGTGATCCAGGTTGGCATCCCGCACCTTTCCGCCGAAGACCGGACACTTCTGGAAGACGGCCCACTGCATGCCCGGGAGGGTGAAGTCTATGCCGAAGAGGGGTTCCCCCGTGACGATGGCGTGGTTGTCCACTCCGGGGATCCGGCTGCCGATGATCCGGAACTCCGCCGGGTCCTTCAGTGGGACGGCGTCCAGGTCGGGGGCCGGCATTGCCGCCGCCCGGGTGGCCAGCTCGCCGTACCCGGCGCTCCTGCCGGAGCCCCGGTGGCGCACCACACCGGCCTCGGTCTCACAGTCTGCGGCCGGCACGTCCCACTCCTGGGCGGCGGCGGCCACCAGCATGGTCCGGGTCGCCGCCCCGACCCGGCGCATGGGCAGCCAGGCCTGGGGTGTGGCGTTGCTCCCGCCAGCGAACTGCCCGTCGTACTTGTCGGGGTCGAAGGAGGCCTGCTCCACCCGGACGTCGGTCCAGTCCACGTCCAGCTCCTCGGCGATGAGCATGGGGAGCATCGTCTTGACGCCCTGTCCGATCTCCGGATTCTTGGCCATGATGGTGACCACCCCGTCGGGTGTGATGCGGATGAAGGCGTTGAGGGTCTCCTCGGCCGGCGCCCCTTCGCCCAGGCTCCCCGCGATGCCGAAGGCGTCCAGGTGGGTGGCGATGAGCATGCCTCCCCCTGCCAGGGCGCTGACCCGAAGGAACTGCCGGCGGCTGACCGTGGTCTTCATGGGATCTCCTCGTCAGGAGCTGGGGGTGGGGTGGGCGGCGCCGCCCGCGGACCCTTCCATGGATCCGTCCTCCGTGGCCGGGAGGCCGGCGGCGGCACGGATGCCCTGCTTGATCCGGAGGTAGGTGGCGCACCGGCAGATGTTTCCGTTCATGGCCGCGTCGATCTCCTGGTCGGTGGGGCTCCCGTTTCGCTCCAGGAGCGCAGCCGCCGACATGAGCTGTCCGGCCTGGCAGTAGCCGCACTGGGGTACGTCCAGCTCCTTCCATGCCTGCTGGAGCGCGTGGGTCCCGTCCGGTGAGAGGCCCTCCACCGTGCGCACCTCGGCCCCTTCCGCCTGCGAGACGGGGAGCACGCAGCTCCGGGTGGCGTTGCCGTTCAGGTGCACGGTGCACGCCCCACACTGGGCGATGCCGCACCCGAACTTGGTCCCCTTCAGCTCCAGGACGTCCCGGAGCACCCAGAGAAGGGGCATCTCGGGCGGCACGTCCACCGATACCGGTTCACCGTTGACCGTAAAGCTCACTTTCATGGGTTGGACCCTCCTGGCCGTGCGAGGTCGCCGGGGCCGAGCGCCCGGGATGACGCTGAAGTAGAAGAGTGTCAGAGTACCCGAGTATCAGGGGGCAGGCAAGTACGGCCAAGGCGTGCGGGTCCGTCTCCCTCATCGGTCCGCGCCGTCCAGCTCGTTGGCCCGGGCGTCGTCGGGCGTGTCGAAGTGCCGGGTGTACCATCCGATGATCCGCTCCCAGTGGTCCAGGAAGTCCTCCTCGCTGCCCGCCCGCCCGGCGCCGTGGCCGGCATTCATGTAGTTGACCCAGACGACTTCCTTCCCGAGCCGCCGCAGGGCGTAGTACATCTCCCGGGTGTTGCCCGCGGGCACGTTCCAGTCCCCCTCGCCGGTGAGAAGCAGAAGCGGGGTCTCGATCCGGTCCGCGAACACCACCGCCGAGTGCTGCCAGTACTTCTGGGGCTGCTCCCACAGGGTGGCGCCGATCCGGTCCTGGCCGGCCTCGGCAGCGACGTAGTTCCGGGTGGTGATCTTCTCCGAGTCTCCCAGAAAGGAGATGATGTTCACCTTCCCCGAGATGTTGATGGCCGCGGCGAAGCGGTCCGTCTGGGTGATGAGAAGGTTCGCGGCGTATCCCCCGTAGCTGGTGCCGTGGACGCCCAGTCGATCCCCGTCCACCATGCCCCGGTCGATGAGCGTGTTGATGGCGGTGGTCACCCCCTTCATCCAGCCCTCGCCCGGGAACCCTTCCTCCAGCCGAACCGAGGGCCGGAGAACGAACCAACCCCGGGCCGTGAGGTTCTGGGCGCTGTAGTTCCATCCATTGTCGAAGAAGCTTTCGTAGATCTCGGCCACCAGGGGGTAGGCGGTGCCTTCCTGGTAGTCCACCGGATAGTGGAGGATGCCGTGGAGCTCCTCGCCGTCCACGTCCAGGTACCGAACCAGCTCGCTTCGGGAGAGGGCGATATCGTCGAGCCAGGGATTGAGTGCCGTGAGGGGTCGGGCGTCGGAGAAGGCACCATCAGCGGTCCACAGCTCATCGGGGCGGTCCCCGTCGGAGCGGCGCACCACGACTCGGGAGCCGTCCTCCGCGACCCGCAGGTCCCGGTACAGATCGCTGTCGGCCACCAGCACCGTTTCGGTCCGCTCCTGGATGTCGTAGGTCATGAAGCCCCGCTCCCACCGGTCCCGTGCCGAGCGGGAGAGATAGAGCCGGTCCCCATCCTCGGTCCACTGGACCACGCTCAGGCGGGGCATGGCCTCCCGTTCGTCTTCGTCCTCGGGGAAGGCCCAGATTTGCTCCGGTTCGCCGCCGGCCGCATCCAGCAGGAAGAATCCGTCCTGGGCCCGGGCCAGGATCGCGTTGGAATCCGGCCGCCACTGCTCCAGGGAATAGGAACGCTTGGTGTCCTCATCGCCGAAGAGCTCCGGGCGGTGGTCCTCGGTCAGGTTCACTGCGCTGTCGCCATCCAAAGGCTGGACGAGGATGTCGCCGTCCCGACCCCAGGCCATGACCTGGCCATCGGGACTGAACTCCGGACGAACCCGCTCCTCGGTGGCTTCCATCAGGGTGACGGCCTCGGCTCCCTCGGCCAGGTCGAGGCGCACGACCTCGAACTCGGTGCCCTCGCCCCGCTGGTACGAGGTGCGAAGCGGGGTGATGCGGGTGAAGGTGAGGTGGGAACCGTCCGGCGCTACCCTCAGATCGCCCCGGACGCCTTCTTCCTCCAGTACGCGCAGACCTTCGTCCGCCAGGTTCAGGAGGGCCAGCTCCTCCAGGTTGCCCCGGTTGCGCACCGCGTCCCACGCCAGGAAGTCATCGGATCCGTCCTGCACCACCACCGGACCCTCGGACAGCTCCAGGAAGGCGCTCCGTGCCGCCTCGGCCCAACCCGGCGTCCGAAGTCCCAGCACCAGCCCCGAGCCGTCCGGCAGCCATTCCAGCGGAGAGCCGGACGACAACCGGCGTTCGGGGGCGAGGGCGACCCTGTGCACCTCCTGACTGTTCGGGTCCAGGATCTCCAGGTGAAGGGTGCCGTCACCCCGGTCCAGGTCATGGCGGAGCACCGCCAGTCGGCTTCCGTCCGGCGACCAGCTGGCCCGGACCACGTGGACCGGGGGAGAGAAGGGGGTCCACGAGGTGCCTTCGTCCGTATCGAGGACCTCCAGTTCCATCTCGGTGGGCGCCATGTAGGTGGGGTCACCGAACCGGAAGTGGTCCGTGCCCGTGCGGCTCGCTGCCGTCGTTACCGTCGCCGCCACCCAGCGGAGGTCGGGGGAGGCGTCGGACACGGATACCAGTCTCACATCCAGGGCGTCCTGTGGGGTGAAAGTTCGGGCCTCCTGACCGTAAGCGGGGACTGCGAAGGTCGAGGCGGCGAGGAGCAGGACTCCCACCCAACGGTGGATGGATCGAGGACTGCTGCGGAGTGGTTCCATGAGGCGTTCCGGGCCGGAGGAGGGGGTAGGGGACCTTCCCGATGGAGGACTGTCGCAAGGTACGGCTCCCATCCGCATGTTCGCGAGGGGGGGCGCATGCCCTCGGTCACCCGGCGGCCAGGATCTCCGCCAGGCGTTCCCGGGGAAGGTTTCCTCCGCTGAGCACGCCCACCACCGTCTTTCCGGCGAGTCGGTCCCTGAGCTGCAGGGCCGCGGCCAGGGGAGCGGCACCGGCGCCTTCCGCCACGAGCTTCGCTTCCTCGACCAGGAGCCGGACGGCGTCGTCGATGGCCTCGTCCGAAACCAGGACGAAGTCCGCCAGCGTTTCGCGCATGACGGACATGGTGAGGGAGAAGGGCACGCGGGTGGCCAGTCCCTCGTGCACCGAATCCATGCGGGGGTGGGGCGCGAGCTCTCCCGTCCGCCAGGCTTCGTAGGCACCCGGTGCCTCCCCCGACTGGACGCCGATGATCTCCGCCCCGGGACGCAGCTCACGCATCACGACGCCCTGACCCGCGGCGCCACTGCCTCCCCCCACCGGCACCAGGACCACGTCCACCTCGGGGAGATCCTCCACGATCTCCAGGGCCATGGTTCCCACCCCCGCCACCAGAAGGGGCTCATTGGCCGAATGGACGTAGCGGAACCCCTCGCGCCGTGCTTCCATCTCGCACGCTTCCCGGGCCTCATCGAAGTCGCGCCCGTGCCGTCGAACTTCTGCGCCCAGCCGCTCCATGGCCCGAAGCTTTGCGGGGTTCGTTCGCTCAGCCGGCACGTAGATGACCACCGGCACGCCGAAGAGGCGCCCGGCGTAGGCCAGCGACTGGCCGTGATTGCCGGTGGAGGAGGCCACCAGGCCCGCTGCCCGCTCCTCCTGGGAGAGCTGAGCCACCAGGTTCACCCCGCCCCTCACCTTGAAGGCGCCCACCGGCTGCAGGTTCTCGCATTTGATCCAGTACTCGCAGCCCAGGAGCTCCGAGAGCTTTTCCGAGTGGACCAGGGGGGTGGGCCGCAGGTGGCGCGCGATGGTCTCCCGTGCGGCACGGACATCGGCCAGGGAGAGTGGGGAGGGGGGAGTGGACGCCATGGGCATGATCGAGGGTCGGGGGGACGGGGGCACAGAACAGGGGGCGCCGGAGTATATTTTCGGAGTTCGTCCGGTCCACGGGAAAGGTTCGAGCACGGCACGCCGAAAACTGGCCTGACGCGGCCCGGAACGAAACCGTCATTGAGGAACTCTTGCTTGCTTCCCGCACGGCCCGGGCACCCTCC
>PWLA01000190.1 GCA_003559555.1 Gemmatimonadota bacterium
AACGTCCGGGAGGACCGCTACGTGGAGGTGGAGGGGATCCAGCTCTCCCGCTTCATCAGGGAGTTGGACACGGATCGGATCCAGCTCCTCAAGATGGACATCGAGGGAGCCGAGGTGGCGGTGCTGAACCAGCTCCTGGACGAGGGGCTCCACCAGGTCATCGACCTGGCCTTCGTGGAGGTCCACGACCGGCAGATCCGGGAGCTGGCCGAGCCCACCCAGAAGCTCCGCGAACGCCTGGCCGAGCTCAGAGCCAGCCACTTCCACCTGGACTGGCGGTAACGCTACCTTCGTTCAGCCGCCAGGTCGAGGTACAGAGCGATCTCGTCGTTGTTGCGCACGGCGCCCATGAAGGCCCGGTAGGGCTCGATCCCGAAGTCGCTGGTGAGGAAGCGGGCGAAGGCCTCGATCCGGATCCGGTCGCCCTCCTCCTGGAGGTCGGCCTGGAAGGGCGCCTCCACCGTCACACCGCGCACGGTCAGGGCCACCGTCCCCGCCCAGGGGAAGGGATCGCCGTCGCCCTCCCCCACCTCCACGCTCTCGATCCGGATGGTGGAGTATTCCGCCGCGTTGAGCTGGCCCTCCGAGAGCATGGCCGCCCGCACGTCGGCTCGGTCGTCATCCGACATGTCGTCGTAGTCGTCATCCAACAGTCCCAGCTCCTGGAGGCGGACGTCCAGCCGGCTGCGCAGCTCCGGGTCGTCCGCCACCAGGTCGGGCACCCAGAACTCTCCGCTGAAGCAGGCCTCCTGCGGCCGCTGGGGGTCCAGGACCAGGGTGAGATCCGGATCAGGCAGGTGGATGAAGTGGTCCGGGGCGAACCGCGAGGCGAACCCCGTCGTCTGCACCACGACCCCCATCACCGTCTCGCCCGGGATCACGCGCAGCGTGTCGGCCGAGGGGGTGGCGCCAGGCGCCGCCGGAGTCTCGACGGCCCCACCAGCTTCCGCCAGAGCGACCCCTCCAGCCAGCACGGCAACCCCCGCGAGTGCTGAGAACCTCTGCAGCAGGGGGATCATCGGCATGTCTCCTGGGTTGTTGCAGGTGTCGAAGGAGAGGGGAGCCGACGGCCTCGCCCCGGCTCCCGGCATCGACCTACTTCAACATATCACGACCCGGGCCCGGAACGCGATCCGGCAGAAACCACGACCTGCACGAGGAGAAACCCTCATGGCCGAACGTCTGGTGGTCATCGGCGGTGACGCCGCCGGCATGAGCGCCGCCTCCCAGGCCCGCCGTCGCCGTCCCGCCAATGAGCTGCAGATCGTGGCTTTCGAGAGGGGACGCTTCACCTCCTACGCCGCCTGCGGGATCCCCTACATGGTGGGCGGTCTGGTGGAAGACGCCCAGAAGCTGGTGGCCCGCACGCCCCAGGTCTTCCGGGACCGGTTCCAGATCGATGCCCGCACCGGACACGAAGTGGTGGCCATCGACACCGGCAACCGGACGGTGCGGGTGCGAGACCTGTCCGAGGAGCGCGAGTTCGACGAGCCCTGGGACCACCTGGTGGTGGCCACCGGCGCCCAGCCGCTGCGGCCCTCCATTCCGGGAATCGAACTGGAGGGCATTCTGGGCGTGCAGACCCTGGACGACGGCCTGGCCGTGGAGCGGGCGCTGGAGGGACGTCCCGAGTCGGCAGTGGTGGTGGGCGGGGGCTACATCGGGCTGGAGATGGCCGAGGCCCTGGTCATGCGGGGCCTCCGGGTGACCCTGGTGGAGATGGCGCCTCAACCCATGCGCACGCTGGACCCCGACATGGGGGCGCTGGTGGCCGACGGGCTTCGGAAGGCCGGCGTGGAGCTCCGCCTCGAGGAGCCGGTGGAGGCCTTCGAAGGCCAGGGCGGCAGGGTCGAGGCCGTGGTGACCTCCACCGGCTCGCTGGCCGCCGACGTCGTGATCCTGGGGCTGGGCACCCGGCCCCGGAGCGACCTGGCCGGCGAGGCGGAGATACCCCTGGGCGAGACCGGCGGGATCATCACCGACCGTCGGATGCGCACGCCCGTGGACGGCGTCTGGGCCGCCGGGGACTGCGTGGAGACCTTCCACCGGGTCTCCCGGCGGCCGGTGGCCATCGCCCTGGGCACCCATGCCAACAAACAGGGACGGGTGGCCGGCATGAACCTGGGCGGCGAGTACGCCACCTTCCCCGGCGTGGTGGGCACCGCCATCTCGAAGATCTGCGACGTGGAGGTGGCCCGCACCGGGCTGAACGAGCGCGAGGCCCGGGAGGCCGGCCTCGAATTCGAGACGGTGCGGGTGGACTCCAGCACCCGGGCCCACTACTACCCGGGCGCCGAGAAGATGACCACCAAGCTCCTGGCCGAACTTGGCTCCGGGCGGCTCCTGGGCGGTCAGATCGTGGGCGGGGCCGGCTCGGCCAAGCGAATCGACGTCCTGGCCGCCTGTCTCTGGAACGAGATGACGGTGGACGAGATGCAGGGGATGGACCTCTCCTACGCGCCTCCCTTCTCCCCCGTGTGGGACCCGGTCCTCATCACGGCCCGGAAGGCCGCCGAGCAGCGCCGGGGCGACGAATGAGCGCTCCCGCCTCGCGTCCGCCGCCGGTGGAGGCCGGCCCCGGGCAGCATCGCAAGTACGGCGCCTTCGCCGGCGTCTTCACCCCGACCCTCCTGACCATCCTGGGGGTCATCATGTACCTCCGGGAGGGGTGGGTGATGGGCAACGCCGGGATCGTGGGAGGGCTCCTCATTATCCTCCTGGCCTTCGGCATCACCGCGGCCACGGCCCTCTCCCTCTCGTCCATCACCACCAACATCCGCATCGGGGCCGGCGGGGCCTACTCCATCATCTCGCAGTCGCTGGGCCTGGAGGTGGGAGGAAGCGTGGGGATCCCCCTCTACCTCTCGCAGGCGCTGGTGGTGGCCCTCTACATCTTCGGCTTCCGCGAGGGCTGGCTCTGGATCTTTCCCGATCATCCCGCCCTGCTGATCGACCTCGCGGTCTTCGCGGTCCTCTTCGGCGTGGCCATGGTGAGCGCCGGGCTGGCCTTCCGGATCCAGTACGTGATCCTGGCGGTCATCGCCGCCTCGCTGGTCTCGGTGGCGGTGGCGGCCTGGCAGGGCTCCATGATCTACGACCTCAGCGACCTGGGGATGTGGGGTGATTTCCCCGGGGCGCCGGAGGACGGCTTCCCCGGCGTCAGCTTCTGGGTCGTCTTCGCCGTCTTCTTTCCCGCCGCCACCGGGATCATGGCCGGCGCCAACATGTCGGGCGAGCTGAAGGACCCCCGGCGAAGCATCCCCGTGGGCACCATGTCGGCCATTGCGGTGAGCCTGGTGGTGTACCTGCTCCTGGCCTATTGGCTGGCGCGTTCGGCGACGCCGGAGGAGCTCCAGACCAACTACACCATCATGGTGGACCGGGCGGCGTGGGG
>PWLA01000308.1 GCA_003559555.1 Gemmatimonadota bacterium
GTTCCAGAGGTAGGGGAGGCTCCAGGCCGTCACGTCGTAGATCTGGTCCGGAAGCCGCTGGGCCCGGCGTTCCCGCTGGAGTTCCACGAAGGCCGTGTCCATGGGGGTCTCGGGATCCAGGAGGTTGCGGACCAGGCGTCCCGCCGGCTGGTCCAGGGGGACGACGTAGGCGCCGGCAGCGAACGTCCGCCCCCCGACGGAGAAGGCCTCGTCGGCACGGCGGACTTCGATCCCGTTGGCGGCCAGGGTGGTGGCCAGCCGGTGCGTGAGCACCTGATCCGCCTCCGAGTCCAGGATGTAGGCCCGGGTGCCGGTACGCCCTTCCTCGACTGCGCTCCGGCGAAATTCCACGAAGTTGCGGAGGATCCTCTCCCGGTTTTCGGCGCCGGTCAGGGCGGTTCGAAGGGCAGCCCGAAAGTTCTGGGTCACCCCCTGGGCGTAGCTCAGCAGGGAGCCGTCGGAGCGCTCCACCACCATTCCCCTGGGGGACGCCTGCTCGAAGGTCTTGCCCAGGGCGCCGTGTGCGATGGGCCACGACGCCCCGTAGCCGGGATAGAACCCGTCGAAGATCTCCCGGACGAAGTAGGGCCAGCCCTCCTGGTCGAAGAGGCGGGCGTTTTCCCGGCCGAAAAGCTCGAAGAGCTCGTCCTGTCCCGGGGTGGTGTGGGGATTGCCGGGGACGGCGGCAGGAGGGAAGTAGTAGGTGCTGTTGCTGCCCATCTCGTGGAGATCCACCACCACGTGAGGGTTCCAGGCCAGCAAAGCCCGGACCTTGCCCCGGGTCTCCACCTGGGTATGGGCGAACCAGTCACGGTTCAGGTCGAAGAGGTAGTGGTTGGAACGGGATCCGGGCCAGGGATGGTCCCGCTCGGCGGCCACCGGATCCGGATCGGGCTCCACGGCGGCGCCCAGCAGGTTCTCGGCGACGAAGCGGGCCCGCCCATCCGGATTCTGAACCGGATCGATGAGAACGATGGATTCCTCCAGGATCCGTTCGACCTCCGGGTCGTTCCGGGCCGCCAGGAGGTGGTAGGCGGTCGCCATGCTGGAGCCCGCCGGGGTGATCTCGTTGCCGTGGACCGAGTGGGCCAGCGCGGTGACCACAGGGAGCTCGGCGATGAGCCGCTCTTCGTCATCGAGGGAGAGGTTCCGGGGGTCCGCCAGCCTCGCCAGCCCGTCCTGCACTTCCTCGACCCGGGCCATCCGCTCCTCATTTCCGATGGCCAACAGGACCAGAGGACGGCCCTGCCACGACTCGGCGTATTGAACCAGGTGGGTCCGGTCCGGCGCCGCCCGGGCCAGCGCCTCGAAGTACCGGACGATCTCCTCCGGCGGGGTGATCCGGTCGGCCGGCCCGTGCCCCAGCACCTCCATGGGGGTGGGGATTTCCGGCGCGTACTGTGCTTCGGCCGGAAAAGGGACGGCAGGAGCCTCCTGCGCCAGGAGGACCGGAGGGCCCGGCGTGGTGGGGTTCTGGGGCCCCGGGAGCAGGAGAAGCCCGGGAAGGGTGATCGCTGCGATCCGGCTTGCCAGGGAGTGGTATCGCTTCATTCTTCAAGCTTGGGGCTGGGGGAGCGTCGGGAAGTCTGTTCCGGGATCGGGCCATGGTCCATCCCGAATGTTTGAGGGGCCGGGCGACGGTGGCAATGTAGGCCGCCCGGTCCGAACGGGCACGGGACCGATCCCCTGCGGCCGTTGGGGCGACGCTCGGGTGGCGATCAAGCCGAAGATGGGTTCAATTCAGAAAACTGGAACTCAAGGTCTTGTTTTCCATATACTTGTAAGGATATGTGGCCCATATCCCTTGCCCGAGGCCTCGTGCCGCCTGCTGGTGCCGGGGCCCGCAACCTCATCCCTTGACTTGCGTTGGGGCCACCCTGGCTCCCTCTTCTCCAACCCAGAAAGAAGGAATCGTATTGGCTACGCAGACGCTGGACGTGCCTGAAAAGGACCAAGACAACCTGCCGGAGCAGCTCTACCGCCATTCCCAGAGACCGGAGTGGGGAATGGCCCTCCTGGCATGGGAACGAAACGGCCGCAGGGCTTACCAGTTCGAGGACGGTAAGCTCCGCAAGATCCAGGAAGGCTACTACGATCTCCTCGATCCGGTCGACGACGATGCGGAGGGGCCCACGACCGCCGTTCGAACGAACCTCCAGGCGGCCATCAAGGCGCTGAAGGGAGGCTCGGAGCACAAGGTCTACAAGGCGGTCTGCACCTTCGAGCAGCAGATTGCGCTCTTCACCAAGAAGTACCCCAAGGGCTTCAAGGATCCCAAGTGGATCGAGGACAAGCGGGGAACTGAAGACGGAAATTCCCTGAAGCGGCACCGGGTGCCCAGCATGATTGCGGCACAGGAAGCGCTGGCGCCGGCCCGAGCTGGAAGCCTGATCGATGAGGGGCGGCAAGAGGAGCTGACCGAATCCCTCCTGAACGTGTTGGCAGACACGAATCTCGTGCCCCTCTCCCACGTGAAGGCACTCCGGGAGATGGATGAGGACGAGGTGTCCGAGTACGCGGAGGTGGTCTTTGATCTCGTGCACGGCGAGGGCTCCTTCGACGATCGCTTCGAGACCTACCTCGAGAGCCTCACCCGATTCCTTGGGGGCCGACCTTCGTGGCGAGTCGCCACCGCGCTCCTGGGACTGACTCACCCGCAGGAACATGTGGCGGTCCGCCGATCGGCATTCATCCGGCAGGCGGGGTCCATTGCCCCTACCGGTGCGTACTCCCGGAAGCCGACGGTGGACGCGTATCGGAGCTTCCGTCGCGTCGCCCTGGGTGCCAGGAAGCGTCTGGAGGCGGCGGGACACAAGCCAGCGGACCTCCTGGATATCCACGATTTCATCTGGACGACCCTGCGAAAGTCGGCGCTGGACGACCTCTGATGACAGTTTGACCGGAGACGGGGGAGCGGTTGCGCCAAGCAAGGAGTGCAGCCGCATCCCCCCGTTCCAGAGGTGCGGGTTGAAGTGCTGAGGGACCCCCGGGTTGCCGAGCACGTCGCAGGGGCGTAGTGTGGTCATGCCTCGCCGGGCTCCTCGGTTCGGCGAGTCTGCCACCTACACTTCCGCGTCGGTACCTGCCCACGATCCGTGAGTCCCTCTCAGCGTCCGGACCCGCGCACCCCCTCCTCGATCAGACTGCCAGGCCGAGGCAGGGGGGGGCGACCCGGATCGAGCCGCCTCCGGCACGCCGTTCCTCTCCTTCTCCTGGGCCTTCTGTGGTCCTGTGACCTGACCGAAACGACGCCGAGTCCGGCGACGGTGGCCCTGATTCCGGGAACCATGGAGTTGGACGCCCTGGATGCGACCCTCACCCTTTCACCGGTGGTCCGAGGCCAGAGCGGGCAGACCCTGAGTGGGGTGCCCCTGCAA
>PWLA01000036.1 GCA_003559555.1 Gemmatimonadota bacterium
CCACCACCCGCAGCGCCGGCAACGGGATCGCCACCTTCGACGATCTCTCCATCGACAGGGCCGGGGACGGCTATACCCTCGAAGCCTCCGCCGCCGGGTTCTCCGACATCGAGAGCCAGGCGTTCGATATCATCGGGGAGTCGGAGGGCAACCATATCGTCTTCGCGGTCCAGCCCTCGGACACCGAGGCCGGCGCCACCATCTCCCCCGCCGTGACGCTCCGGCTCCAGGACGAAGACGGGAACCTCGTCCGGGCCAACCGACCATTTACCGTGTCGATCGGGAACAACCCGGGTAACGGGACCCTCTCCGGTACGACGACCCGGAACGCCGTGAACGGTGTCGTCACCTTCGACGACCTCTCCATCGACCAGGCCGGAAACGGCTACACTCTCGTAGCCTCCGCCTCGGGCGTCTCCGATGTCGAGAGCAGGGCGTTCAATATCACGCCATCGGCCAGTGCGGCCATGGCGTGGCAGCTTGGCCCACGGAGCATCGACACGACCCCGGGCGACCGCCCCTGAGAGGCCGAGTCCGGCTCGTCGTCGCGCCGACCTGGAGCGGCGCTTCGACGCTATCGGTGTTGACGCAGACTACCGCAACGAGGTACCAACGGGATCCGAACCGAGCGAGCGGGCCGCATCCTTCGGTCCGCAACTCCACAAAGGAAGGGGTCTCAACGGACGGTGGCATTGGAACGGCCCTCATGGGACACTGGGGCCACAACCGTCCTTCCCGAGAATCGACGGTTGTGGAGTCAGCGATCTATACGGACACAATCAGTGCCAGCGTTCTCGAAGGAAGCCGCGAGTGTGGAGAAACGGCCCCTTCGGACACGGGCCACGACGTCCGCCGTCAGGGACGGTTCGTCCCCTCCGACGTCCCGGTTCAGGGGCTCCCCGGTACCGCCGGGATCTCCACCCGGATCACGCCGCGGAGGTCCCCTTCCCGGTACCCGGTGGCCCGATCGTCGGGATAGCGTTCCCGGACGATCTGCTGCACCTCGGAAGGCAGGGACGGAATGTCGCCGTGGCACTGGAGACACATGCCGGCTGTCCGCAGGACCCTGTAGTAGCGCAGGCTGCCGTCGGGCCCCGCCGCGGTCAGCTCCGTGGGCACCGCATCCGGATTGCTCCGCTCCAGCCGGTCCAGGTACTGGAGCACCCGCTCCTCCCAGGCATCGGGGGCGTTCGCCGGGTTGCGCCAGCGCAGGGTCGTACGTTTGACCTCCAGGCTCGGATCGTGATCGTCCTGGATCTGGTGTGTCAGCTCGAGCGCCTCCTGGGCGCAGAAGTCCACGGCACCGGCAGGACCGCCCTCCTCCATCGCCTCCTGGAGCCGCCCCACCAAGCCCTGGGCGAGAGCATCCGCCGCAGGCGCGCCCATCTCCATGGCCCGAGCGGCGTCCTGGGCATCCAGCGCATTCGGAGGCCCTTCCGCTTCGGGGGGGCCGCACCCCACCACCAGCACCGCGACCACCGCGGCGGTGAGTACGGGCCAGGAGCCCATCGCCCACCCCGAGAAGCGGGAGAAGGTTGACGGATGGCAGGCTGAAAGTGCTCTCGAATTCATGACGCTCCCCGGGCTGACGTTTCGACTTGCTACGGAACCCTGCACCGGCGCTCGATGCATGGGCCGTGCCGCTACAGCCGGAAACACGACACCCGCATCTCCCAGCTTGTGACCAACTACCTGATGCCCTCCGCCAGCTCCAGCACAATCCGCTCTGCCGCCTTTCCGTCCCACCCTTCGGGTCCGCCCGAACCGGGATCCCGGCGGCCGGCCTTCAGCGCTTCGGCCACGGCGCCTTCCACGCCCTCCACGGACAGCGGCCATGGCGCCATCCGGTTCGTGCCCTCGGTAACGGTGACGGGCCGCTCGGTCTGCTCCCGGAGGGTCACGCAGGGGATGCCCAGGGCAGTGGTCTCCTCCTGTAGCCCGCCGGAGTCGGTGAGGACCACGGCGGCGCCCTCCAGCAGCGAGACCATCTCCCGGTAGCCCAGCGGCGGCACCACGGTGAGGGCGTCCAGTTCGTCTTCCATCCCGAAGCGCTCGGCGTTCTTCCGAGTGCGGGGATGGAGGGGAAGGACCACGGGCCGCTCCCGGGCCACCGCCCCCAGGGCGGAAAGCGCTGTCCGCAGGGTCTCGGGCTCGTCCACGTTGGAGGGCCGGTGGAGGGTGGCCACGGCGTAGCCGTCCCGCTCCAGCCCCAGCTCGCCGGGGTAGTCCCGATCCCGGGCCCTGGGGAGCTGATGCAGCAGAGTGTCGATCATGACGTTTCCCACGAAGCGGATCCGCTCCTCCGGGATCCCCTCGGAGAGGAGGTTGGGCTCGGCGCCCCGGGACGGGGTCAGGAGCAGGTCCGCCATCCGGTCGGTGAGGACCCGGTTCACCTCCTCGGGCATCCGCCAGTCGTGGCTGCGGAGGCCGGCCTCCACGTGGGCGATCCGGACCCCCAACTCCTCCTTCAGTTTGACCGCCACGAGGGCGCAGGCCACGGTGGAGTTCACGTCACCCACCACCACCACCCAGTCCGGCGCCGTCTCCTGCAGGACCGGCTCGAAGGCCTCCATCACCCCGGCGGTCTGCCGGGCGTGGCTCCCTGATCCCACCTCCAGGTGGAAGTCGGGCTCCGGAAGCTCCAGGTCACGGAAGAAGGCATCGGACATCCGGGCGTCGTAGTGCTGGCCCGTGTGCACCAGGATACCCTGGTGCCCGGCGGCGTCCAGCGCCCTGAGGATGGGGGCCACCTTCATGAAGTTGGGCCGGGCCCCCGCCACCACCAGCACCTTCATGTTGGCCTGCCCCTGTCCCCCCTGCCGCTCCGAGGAGCCCTCGGTCATCGCGCCCGCTCGGCCACCTGCTGGGCCTCCCGGACGCCGGCCCGGGGCGCATCGGCGTCCGATTCGGGTTCCGGGTTCCGGCGGCCCGAGGCAGCGCCAGCTCCCTTGGAGAGCCCTCGCTTTCGCCCACCGGTCCCCTTCACGATCCAGCGCTGGGGTTGACCTTGGTTCCGGGCCTCGGCGATGGCTCCAGTCGCGTTCCTGGAGTCCACCAGGAGGGGACTCAGCTCGAAGATCCACTCCAGGTCGAAGACCGCGTGGTCGGTGACCAGCACGACGCAGTCGGCCCCGGTGAGGGCTTCCTCGGTGAGCTCCACGCCGGTCCAGCTCCGGCCATCCTCGACGATCTCCGGAATGTAGGGATCATGGTAGGCCACCCGGGCCCCCAGCCGGTCCAGCTCGTTCAGGATCTCCAGCGCCGGCGACTCCCGGACGTCGTCGATGTTGGGCTTGTAGGCGGCGCCCAGCACCAGGATCCGGGATCCCTTCACCGGCTTCTCCACCTCGTTCAGCGCCTCCTGCACCTTGCCCACCACGAAACGGGGCATCTCGGCGTTGACCTCGCTGGCCAGTTCAATGAAGCGGGTCCGGTAGTCCAGGGTCCGCATCTTCCAGCTCAGGTAGTGGGGGTCGATGGGGATGCAGTGGCCGCCGAGCCCCGGACCGGGGGTGAACTTCATGAAGCCGAAGGGCTTGGTGGCCGCCGCCTCGATGACCTCCCAGATGTCCACCTCCAGCCGGTCGGCGATCTGCGCCGTCTCGTTCACCAGGGCGATGTTCACCGCCCGGAAGGTGTTCTCAAGGAGCTTGGTCATCTCGGCCGCCTCGGGCGAGGAGACCTCCACCATGGTCTCGATGAAGCGGGAGTAGGCGGCCACCCCCACCTCGAGACAGGTGGGCGTGAGGCCCCCGATCACCTTGGGCGTGTTGTGGGTCTTCCAGGTGGGGTTGCCCGGATCCACCCGCTCGGGCGAGAAGCAGAGGAAGTAGTCCCGGCCCACCTCCATCCTCTGGCCATCGGGGCCGACCCGGTCCGCTGCCGCCGCCTCCATGAGCGGCAGAAGGACGTCACGGGTGGTCCCCGGGTAGGTGGTGCTCTCCAGCACCACGAGCTGGCCGGGCCGGAGCCGGGCGGCCACCTCGCGACCTGCCGCCAGGACGTAGGAGACGTCCGGATCTCGAGTCTTGCCCAGGTGGGTGGGCACGCAGATGGAGATGACGTCGCACTCGGTGAACCGGCCGCTCTCCACCGTGGCCTCGAGCCGCCCCGCTTCCCGGAGGGCGGCCACCCGGGACGACTCCACGTCCTGAATGTGGCTCTCGCCCCGGTTCACCCCCTCCACCACCGATTCCTGCACATCGAAGCCCAGAACCCGGATCCCCGATTCGGCCACCTCCACCGCCAGGGGCAATCCCACGTACCCCAGTCCTACGATACCGAAGGTGATATCGCCTTCACGAAAGTGCTTGACTGCATCAGTGGTCATACGGGTCCCTGTTCAGCTTGCGGCTCTGTCGGACCGCCGGCCCAACACGACCTGGAGGATCTCCAGCGCCAGCGGCTCCACGTCCATCCAGGTGGTCTCCTGCCGGGTCTGCCGCGCCCGCCGGGTCGCCGCCACGGCCACCGCCAGCGGGAATCCCGCGGACGGACGCCGGTTCGGCAGGGGAAGGAAGGGATCGCTTCCGTCCAGCAGCCGGGCGTGGGCGTCTCCCACCTGATGCATCAGCGCTCCGTACGATGCGACTTCACTACGCTCCTCGCCACCCGTCTCCCATCCCACCACCTCGGGTGCCATCCGGGGCTCGGCCTGCCGGGCCCGTTCGGCTGCCATCTTCACTGCCACCTCGCTACGGTAGAACCATACCACCACCGCAGCGTCCTTCGGGTCGATCCCAACCTCGTTCTCCAGCCGAGAGACCAGGCGATCGCCCAGGACCCGGAACCGGGCCTCACGGGCCAGGTTGCCGTCCTGTTGCCTCAGCAGGTGGCGCCGCTCCCGGTGCAGGAGCGCCACCATGCGGGACGAGTTGCCGTTCCGGTTCGAATTCCCGTTCCCGGTGGAGCTCCCATTCCCCTCACCACTCCAGCGGAGCTCATCGCGAAGGAGGTGCACCATCACCTCGAGATGGGCATGAAAAAGCTGGCTGGGCTCGTTCAGGACCTCCGGCTGGCTGAATTCAGGGGACGACATGGTCGGGTCCTCGGTCGGATGGGAAAGGTTCTGTGGGATCTATGGGCTCCCGGGACGCCGCTTCAGCCCAGCGCGTCGGCCACCGCATCGGCCAGCGCGGCCAGCGAGGCCCGCTCCGGCATCACGTGCACCGGCAGTTCGGCATCCCGGGCATCACCGGCGGTCACGGGGCCGATGACGGCCACCACCACGGCTTCGGGCCACGGAGCCCCGCCGCTCTCGGCGGTCCAGCTTCGGGCCAGGGCCCGAGCCGCCGACCCGGAGGTCAGTGTCACCGCCTCCAGCTCGCCCCGGGCCAGCGCCCGGGCCAGGCGTCGGCCGCCCTGCCAGTCGTCCACCACCCTGTAGGCGGTGGCCCGGATCACCCGGGCGCCCCGTTCTTCGAGCCCCCGGGGAAGCGTCTCGCCCGCCCGGTCGGCCCGGGGAAAGATCACCCGGTGCCCTGACATGTCCGGGCCGGCTTCGGCCTCCATGGCCTCCACCAGCGCCTGGGCGGTGAAGCGGTCCGGCACCACCGCGGGGGGCAGGCCCGCATCCCGGAGCACCCGGGCGGTGGCCCGTCCAACGGCGGCCACCCTCACGCCTGCCTGCCTCAGGTCCCGGGCTGCCACGCCGGCCGCCTCCAGCGCCTCCACGAAGGGAGGCACGGCGTTGGCCGACGTGACCACGAGCCAGACGGGACCCGGTGAGGCTGCGTGGCCTCCACCGTCCGGCTCGCCGGCAGGATGTTGAAAGTGCAGGTTCCGTGCCAATCGGTCGGCCAGCCAGGCGGCGGCCTCATGGAGGGGGGTTGGATCCTGGGGGAGAACGATCCGGAGAAGGGGGTGCTGCGCCGGCGTGAGTCCCCGATCTGCAAGCCGCCGGGAGAGGCGGTCGAGGTAGAGCTGGGGCGCACCGTAGGGCAGGGGTCGGGTCACTGCCACCCGAAACGACGACGCCCCCGGGGCCGGTGAGGGCCTGCGGGGGCGGGGGTCGGCCGACGAGCTCTCGCCGCCGGAGTCGCTTTCCATGATCCGGTGGAGGGGCCGGACTCAGGCGCCTTCGGACTTTTTTACCGCCGGTGCCTTGCGGATTTTTCCGGCCGAAATGCACGAGGTGCACACCCGGACCCGGCGCCGCTGACCTTCGTCATCGATGATGCGGGCGGTCTGGAGATTCGGCAACCAGCGTCGCCGACTTCTGTTGTTGGCGTGGCTCACCTTGTTCCCCGTCGAGGGGCCCTTGCCACACACATAGCAAATCCGTGCCATCGTTCTCATCCCGCATCTATGGTGATGGGAAAGCCGGCCACCTCTGCGGCCCCTTCCCCGATCTCGATTGTTCGTCGCCCGTCCCGGCGTCAGCCGTCCGTGCCGTCTCCGGGCGGATCCTCTTCGTCCTCTTCCGGCTCCACATCGGCGGTGTGGATCTGGACTTCGTCGGCATCCAGGAAGACGGAGACCGCCTCGACCTCACCCCGCTGCCCCTCTTCGGTGAAGACCCCAGCCCCTTCCCAGGCGGTGATCACGCTGTCAGACATCATGCCCACCGTGCCGGTGACGGTGATGACGTCCTCGCCCAGGATCTGCATGTCTTCGTCCACGAAGTTCCGGTTGACCCGGACCAGGAAGGGCTCGGTCTCATCTTCCTCCACCGGAAGGTCGAACCAGAACATGTGGGGCCCCAGGAGCTGCACCACCCGGACGTTGGGGATGCGTACGCGCTCGCCCGCATACTCCTCCGGGCCGTCGCCGAAGGCCACCAGCGAGACCGATGTCGCCGGCTCGAGCTGTGCCTGGCCGTTCTCCTCGGCCACCACGAACTGCGTGGGCTCCGAGGCGATGCTGAGCCAGTACAGGAACCCGCCCATGGCCAGAAATGCCAGAACCATGAGGGGAACGTGCAGGGAACCGCTCTTCTTCGACTGAGCCATCTGAGTCCCGTCCTTGGGTGGGAGTTACGAGTCCGCTCGCTCCACCAGTTCGATCAGCGCCATGTCGGCGGCATCACCCTGCCGATGGCCCAGCTTGAGGATCCGGGTATACCCCCCCGGACGGCCCTCGAAGCGGGGTCCGATGTCATCGAAGAGCTTGCCCAGGACCTCCCGATCCTGGATGCGCCGCGCCGCCTGTCGCCGGGCGTGCAGATCGCCGCGCCGGGCCAGGGTGATGAGGCGCTCCGCATACGGGCGCAGCTCCTTCGCCTTCGCCGTAGTGGTCTCGATCCGCTCGTGGCGGAACAGGGCTGTGGCCATGTTCCGCATGGTCGCCCTCTTGTGCGAGGCGGTGCGTCCGAGCTTTCGACCTTTCTTCCGATGCCGCATGGCTTTTTGATCCTGAACTGAGCTACCGATATATCACGAGTGGACTGCGTTGTCTACCCGCGAACTACTCGTCTCCCGCTTCCTGGGCCTCGGCGGGCTCCTCTGCCGCGTCATCGTCGACGAAGTAGAGGGCGCCGTCATCGCCCTTGGTGATCTGCAGACCGAAGCGGAGCTGATGCTCCGCCAGAAAGTCCTGGATCTCCTGCAGCGACTTCTTGCCGAAGTTCTCGATTTCCAGCATCTCGTCTTCGGTCTTCTGGATGAGCTGCCCCAGCGTCTCGATCTTCTCCTTCTGGAGCGAGTTCCGGGAGCGAACGCTCAGCTCGGCCAGGTCCTCCACCGCCCGCTCGAAGAGAATCTTCATGTCTTCGGGCACCGGGATCAGGCCCTCGGGCGCCTCCTGGGGCGGTCCGCCCTCGCCGATGTAGCGGAGGTACTCCAGGTGCTTGCGCACCAGCTCGGCGGCGGTGGCCACGGCATCGGTGGGACTCACCGATCCGTCGGTCTCCACGTGAAGCTGGAGCTGGTCGAAGTCGGTGCGCTGGCCCACCCGGGTCTCCTTGACCTCGAAGTTGGCGCGCCGCACCGGGTTGTAGATGGAGTCGACCCGAACCAGGTCCACCGGCTCGTCGTCTCCCACCGGGTGCTGATCCGCCAGCACCACACCCCGTCCCTTGTTGACCCGGAGCTCCATGTGGAAGTCCCGGTCCTCCTGAAGGGTGAGGATGTGATGCTCCGGCTCCAGGACGGTCACCCCGCCCTTCTCGCCGATCTGGGCGGCGGTCACCGCACCGGAGCCCTCGGCCGTGACCTCCAGGGTCACCGCTTCGGTTTCGTCGTCCAGCGTCACCACCAGCGACTTGAGGTTCTGGATCACCTGGTGGACATCCTCCACCACCCCTGGGATCGTCTGGTGCTCGTGGACCACCCCGTCAATGCGGAAGCTCCATACGGCGGCTCCCTGCAGCGACGAGAGCAGGACCCGGCGCACCGAGTTGCCCAGGGTGTGACCGAAGCCCCGCTCCAGGGGCTCCACCACGAAGCGGGCCACCTTCCCGTCAGGGGAGGTCTCCACCGCTTCAGATTTTTCGGGAAGCACCAGTCCGGTCAAATCAATTTCCACCATATCCTCCATGCCCGTGGGCTCGGCTTCGCATTCCATCCGAACAGAGGGAGGCGCGGTCCGCGTCGGGGACCGCGCCTCCCAACCTTCGGCCTTACTTCGAGTACAGCTCCACGATGAGCTGTTCCTGGACCTCCATGGGGATGTCATCCCTGGTGGGGTTCCGCACCACCCGGGCCACCCGGTTCTTCTCGTCCAGCGTCAGCCACTCCACCAGGTCGGGCCGGGTCCGCGAACCCAGCGCCACCTCAATGGCCTCCAGCTCCTTGGACTTGGCCTTCACGGCGATGTCCTCACCAGGCTTCACCTGGTACGACGGAACGTCCACCGTGCGTCCGTTCACCTCCACGTGACGATGCCGGACGAGCTGCCGCGCCTGGTTCCGGCTCGCGGCCAGTCCCAGTCGGAAGGTCACGTTGTCCAGCCGCGTCTCCAGCCCGACGAGAAGGTTCTCGCCAGTGACGCCGTCCTCTCGGGCGGCCCGCTGGAAGAGGTTGCGGAACTGGGTCTCCTGGAGACCGTACATCCGCTTCACCTTCTGCTTTTCCCGAAGCTGCAGCGCGTAGTCGGACTGCTTGCGCCGCCGCGCCTGAGCAGGGCCATGCTGCCCCGGGGGATAGCCCCGGCGCTCCACGGGACACTTCTCCGTGTAGCACTTCTGCCCTTTCAGAAAGAGCTTCTGTCCCTCTCGGCGACAGAGCTTACAGACCGGACCGGTATAACGAGCCATCGAACAACCTGTGTGACCAGTGGTTCCGTCGAAAACGAAGATCGGCGCCGGCGCTCGGCCGCGCCACCGACCTCGGACGTGTCCTTCAAGTGATGTCCTGCGTCCTTCCGTACTATGCTGCCTCAGACCCGCCGCTTCTTGGGGGGTCGGCATCCGTTGTGCGGCAGCGGGGTGACGTCCTTGATGGACTTCACCGTCAGGCCCGCCGATGCCAGGGCGGAGATGGCCGACTCCCGGCCCGATCCCGGCCCCTGCACCCGCACGTCAACCTTCCTGAGCCCCATGGCGTAGGCCTCCTTGCCCGCCGTCTCGGCCGCCAGTGTGGCGGCAAACGGCGTGGACTTCTTGGAGCCCTTGAAGCCGGCCTTTCCGGCACTGGCCCAGGCCACCACGTTTCCCTGCTCATCTGAGAGGGAGATGATGGTGTTGTTGAAGGTGGCCTTGATATGGGCGATCCCATCCGCCGCCACCGTCTTCTTTCCCCGCTTGCCGCGAGGCTTCTCCTTCTTCTTGTCGGCCAAACCCGTGATTCCTTCTCTGACAGTGAACGTTCAGTGAACGCTGGAGGGCGCGAGGAGTCCTGCTACTTCCGGGGCGGCGCCTTCTTGCCGGCGATGGCCCGCCGCTTCCCCTTGTGGGTCCGGGCGTTGGTGCGGGTCCGCTGTCCCCGGACGGGGAGTCCCCGCCGGTGCCGCAGTCCCCGGTAGCACCCGATGTCCATGAGGCGCTTGATGTTCATGGACCGCTCCGTCCTGAGCGCCCCTTCCACCTTGAAGTTCGCCTCGATCTCGCGACGCAGACGGCTGATCTCCTCTTCGGTGAGGTCGTGGATCCGCGTGCTGGGGTCCACCTCGGCCGCCGCCAGGATCTCTTCAGACCTGGAGCGCCCGATCCCGTAGATGTAGGTCAGCCCTACGACGGTCCGCTTGTTTCTGGGGAGGTCGACTCCCGCGATACGTGCCATAACCTTGTGTCCTCAGCTCAACCGAGAGGATGCCATGATCGGACTCACCCCTGCCGCTGCTTGTGGCGGGGGTTCCGCTTGCAGATGATCCGTACCACACCGCGGCGGCGAACCACCTTGCAGTGCTCACAGATCGGCTTTACGCTGGTTCTAACCTTCATCTGACTCCTCACCGTCCGTTCGTTGCAGAGCTTGAAAGTATAACCCTGATTTCGCCATCACTCAAGAGGTCGGGGCCGTGGCATCGGCCGGAACCGTGAGGATCCGGGGACTCCCTGCCGTAACCCCCACCGTGTGCTCGTAGTGAGCCGAGGGCTTGCCGTCGGTGGTCACCATGGTCCAGCGGTCCGGGAGGGTCCGGATGCGCCAGGTGCCCATGGCGATCATGGGCTCGATGGCCAGAACCATCCCCTGCTTCAGCTCGGCGCCGCTTCCGGGCTTGCCCATATTCGGCACCTGCGGCTCCTCGTGAACCTTCCGGCCGATGCCGTGGCCTACCAGGTCCCGGATGATGTTGAACCCGGTCCCTCGGACCACCTCCTCCACGGCGTGGCCGATGTCGCCCACGTGCTTGCCGGGCACTGCCGCCGCAATGGCGGCGTCCAGGGCGCGGCGGGTGGTGTCCAGAAGGTCCCGAACGCCTGCCTCCACCTCTCCCACGGCGAAGGTCCAGGCCGAGTCGGAGCACCAGCCGTCCAGAACCACCCCGGTGTCCAGGGTGAGGATGTCGCCTTCGGCCAGCGTCCGGTCGTCCCGGGGAATCCCGTGGACCACCTCTTCGTTCACCGAGGCGCAGATCGATCCGGGAAAGCCGTACAGGCCCTTGAAGGCAGGGACGGCCCCGTCATGAGATCGGATGAACTCCTCGGCGAAGCGGTCCAGCTCTCCGGTGGACACCCCGGGCCCGATTCGCTCGGCCATCTCCCGGTACAGGGCTCCGATGATCGCCCCACCCCGGGCCATCAGGTCCATCTCTCGGGTGGTCTTCAGCTCGATCACTCCCGCTTCGCTCCCAGGTCCAGCGCCTCGTCCAGCGCCTGACGGATCGAGGCCTGCACTTCATCCATCTCCTGATTGCCGTCGATACGGAGTACGGGAGCGGGCGAGGCGTCGTAGAAGTCCACCAGGGGCTCGGTGAGCTCCCGGTACACCTCCAGGCGGCGGGTCACGGTGTCCGGATGGTCGTCCTCCCGGTGCACCAGGGGCGTGCCGGCCTCGTCGCAGATCCCCTCCTGTTCGGGGGGATCGAAATAGATGTTGTACACCCGGCCGCTCTCGGGAGAGTGGCGCCGCCCGCTGATCCGCTTGTGGAGGACCTCGTCGGGGGCCTCCAGCAGAACCACCGCATCCACCTTCCGGTCCACCTCGGGCAGGACCTCATCCAGCGCCTCTGCCTGGGGAAGGGTGCGGGGGAAGCCGTCGAAGAGGACGCCGCGCCGAGCGGGCATGGCCTCCAGGCGTTCCCGGACCATGGCTACGATGAGGGAGTCGGGGACCAGCTCGCCGGCATCCATGTACTCCTCGGCCTGGCGGCCCAGCTCGGTGCCCCTGCGGCGAGCCTCCCGGAGGAGGTCGCCGGTTGCCAGCCGGTCCCAGTCCAGGGCCTCGGCCAGCATGGCGCCCTGCGTTCCCTTCCCCACGCCCGGGGGGCCCAAGAAGACGACGACCATTACATGTATCTCTGGCGGCCGCGGACCTTGACCCGGCCCTTCTTCATGAAGCCGTCATAGTGGCGCAGCAGAAGGTGCTGCTGGGCTCGCTGCACGGTGTCCAGCCCCACACCCACGCAGATCAGCAGCCCCGTCCCCCCGAAGAAGAAGGTCTGGATGTCGAAGATGTCGAAGATCCAGAACGGCAGCAGTGCGATGAGCGCCAGGTAGATGGAGCCCGGGAGGGTGACCCGGGTCAGGATCCGGTCGATGTACTCGGCGGTCCGTGCCCCGGGCTTCACTCCGGGTACGAAGGCGCCCTGCTTCTTCAGGTTTTCGGCCAGATCAACCGGGTTGAAGATGATGGCCGTGTAGAAGTAGGTGAAGAAGATGGTCAGCACGCCGTAGGTGCCGTAGTAGAGCCAGTTGCCCGGCTGGAACAGCTCGGCCAGCTCCGCAATGAAGCCGGCGGCGGTGAAGGCGGCCAGCGTGCCGGGCACGATGATGAAGGACTGGGCGAAGATGATGGGCATCACCCCGGCGGCGTTCACCCGGATGGGCACGAAACTCTTCTGCCCCTCCTGGATCCGACCTCGACCCACCACCTTCCTGGGAATCTGCACCGGAATCTGCCGGGCCCCCATCGTCATGGAGACCACCGCAGCGGTGACCCCGATGACGACGGCCAGCAGGGCGATGGCGGCCATGGTACCGATCTCGCCCACCATGAAGGCTTCCCAGGTCCGCACGGTGGCCCCGGGGAAGCCCTCGATGATGCTGAAGAAGATCAGCAGGCTCATCCCGTTGCCCACCCCGTGCTCGGTGATCTGCTCACCCAGCCACATGATGAACGTTCCTCCCACCGTCAGCGCCAGTACCGTGGTGAAGGTGAAGATGAACCCGGGGTTCACCACCGCACCCTCGATGGAGCCCACGAAGACCGAGTACCCGTACGCCTGGGCGATACAGAGCGCCACCGTGGTGTAGCGGGTCCACTGGGTGATCTTCTTGCGGCCCTCTTCCCCTTCCTTCTGCATCTTCTCGATGGTGGGAAAGACCGCGGCCAGGAGCTGGAACATGATGGCCGCGGAGATATAGGGCATGATCCCCAGGGCGAAGATCGTCGCCCGGGAGAGTCCGCCCCCCACGAACATGTCGTACACCCCGAAGAGGGTGCCCTCGAGCTGGCCGAACTGCTCCTGCAGCGCCGCCAGGTTGATCCCCGGAGCGGTGATGTGCGCACCGATCCGGTAG
>PWLA01000302.1 GCA_003559555.1 Gemmatimonadota bacterium
GGGCTCGCCCCGGCTCCAGCACCTCGATCCGGGCCCCCAGCGTGCCGGAATAGGGAACCTGCCGAGCCAGCATCCAGGAAAACAGGGCCCGGCCGCCGGGCAGGCGCGACAGGCGAGACCAGAGACGAAGGAGACGGGTGCCGGGAGCCGCGGAGGAGTTGGCCATCCGGTAAAGATCCTTCCGGCTCGGGTCGGAGGCAAGCGACTTCGAGGAGAAGCGAGATCCGGTGAGCCGTCCGCCGGGACCTGACCTGGCAGTCTGAGCGGGAAGAAGGGAGGAGTGCGGTCGCGCGCGAGAGACTCTTCTTGCCCACCGCCGGGAGCGGCCGGTACTTTCAGATCTCCCCGTGGCTGCGGGGGCGCGCGTCTCGATCTTCTCCACATCCTCCCGGCAGGAACCCAATGGCTCGCTCTGCAACCGCTTCGTTCGCTTCCGCCCTTTTCCTGATAATCCTGGTGCTCCTGCCCGCTGCAGGAGAAGCGCAGGACAGGGAGGTCCCCCCTGCGGAGCTCCAGATCGAGCTGGCGGTGCAAGCTGCGCCGGAGGATTTCCGGGATGACGCCACGGTGCTGGGATACGACGCCGAGGGGGCGCTGGCCGTCCTTCGGGAAGGAACGAACGAACTGGTCTGCCTGGCGCCGGATCCGTCGTCAGGCAGCTTCAGTGTGGCGTGCTATCACGAGGACCTGGAGCCCTTCATGGCTCGAGGCCGTGAGCTCCGGGATGAGGGTGTCGAGGGGATGGCCCGGGATTCGATCCGGTGGCAGGAGGTGGAGTCGGGAGAGCTGGAGGTTCCCTACGGCGCGGCCCTTCACGTCCTCCACGGAAGCGGGTTCGACCCATCCACCGCCACCATCCACGACCCATTTCTCCGCTGGGTCATCTACGTTCCAGGCGCCACCGCAGGGACCACCGGGCTGAGCGTCGAGCCTGCGGAGGGAGAACCCTGGCTCATGTTTCCCGGCACGCCCGGAGCGCACATCATGTTCGTACCGCCTCGGGGCGAAGGCGGGTGATTCCGGGGGAGCACCCGGGCTACCAGTTCGCGTCTGCCGGCGCCCTCTCCGCCAGGTAGGCGCCCACCTCCTCCACGAACTCCCGGTAGTTGATCTCCTCACCGGGGCGTTCGGGCGACTCGCCGAGCCAGCAGTGGGGTTGCCGCCGGCCGTATTCGACCCGAGCCCGGGCCGGCGGGTCGGAGGCTGATTCCAGGAACTCCTCAAGGCGGTAGACCGCCAGCTCCAGGTAGTAGGAATCCATGTCGCCGGTGGCGATGTGGAGCTTCCCCTCCAGGTCGGGCCCGATCTCGGACCAGTGCTCCCGCAGGTGGTGGTGCAGATCTACGTTCTCCTGCCAGTACTCGGCGGTCTCCCGGTCGATGACCCCGGTTTCGTGATCCCAGATAGGGCGGGGGTAGCCGTCCTCGCCCACCGGACCATGGGCCGCCTCCCAGATGGCCCACTGTCCTCCGGAGCGGCTCCGGTCGCCTACCGCCATCTCGTAGTGGCCTTCCTGGCGCATGGTGAACTGGATGTTCCCATCGGGCTGCCGGTTGCTGGGGCGCTCGACCCGGATCCATCCCTGGTCCAGCTCGTAGGCGTTCTCGTCATCGTAGATGTTGACGATCTGGTAGTTGTGGAAGTCCACGGAGTCGGGGCACCACGACCAGGCCCCGCCGAAATAGGTGGGGTGGAAGATCTGGAGGGCCAGCGCCTCCCAACCTCCGGTGGACCCCCCTGCCAGAACCCGGGACCAGGGCTCCGCCACCATCCGGAACTGCTCCTCCAGGTGGGGGATGAGCTCCTGGGTGATGGCGTCTCCGTACGGGCCCACGTTGGGCGAATTGATGGAGTACGAGGTGTCGTAGTAGGGGTTGGCGTCCCGAATGGTGATGATGAACATTCCAGGAGCGTCTTCCGACATCCAGTAGTCGGAAAAGCCCGCCGTCCGACCACTCCCGGGCTCACCGGGCTCGAAGCCGAATGGGGTGCGGTCTCCCGGAAAGTGTCCCAGGTGGAAGAGAGCCGGGTAGTGGCGGTCGGTGTCTTCCTCGTAGCCTCGGGGCAGGAGAATGTTGGCTCCCAGGTACATGTCCCGGCCCCAGAACTGGGAGAGCAACTCACTCCGGATCTTGACGAATCGCACTTGCTCCCGGTCCCGGGGATTGCCCAGCTCCAGCACCTCGCCCTCCTGCAGGAGCTGCATGGGAGGGATGACCCGATCCAGCGAGAGGCGCACATCCGAGGGGCCGTTCTGGCCCACGGTCAGGGTCTCCACCGGGGAATGGGCGTTCCCCGGTGAGATCCACGGGTTCTGGCCCTCCCCGGTTTCCCGGTGGAGCTCCAGGGTGTGTCCATCGGCCCGATGGTAGGTGGTCCAGGAGCTAAGCAGAGCCTGGATCCGGTAGTCTCCCGGTGGAAGTTCGGAGAGATCCGTCAGTGGGTACCCCCGGACACCTTCCGCACCTGGCGTCAGGGTGAAGGTCTGGTCGGCTCCCGCATCGCGGAAGGACATTCCCCAGATGGGGACTCCGGTGACCCCTGTCTGCTCCCGGGGCTCCGGCGCCTCGCCGCCGTCCGGATCAGGCTCCTCGAACCGGTCGAGCACGATGTAGAGGCGGCCGTGGAGCGGGGTCTCCATCCCCATGCGTTCCATCTCCTCGAAGGTTTCGGCTGGGAGGTGCACCTCAAAGGAAGTAGCGGAGACGGATGCGGCGTTCTGGGCCGTCGGCGGGTCCCTCTCGCTGCCGCACGCGGCGACGAGGGTGAGGACGACGAAGCCGGCGAGGCGGCGGAAGCGCTTCATGTTCAGGGGCCTCGGGAAGGAGAAGTGAGGTGCCAGGGCCCGCAGGCGGAAGGCCTTCGACATCCCTTTGTGTCAGGAGACGGGCGGCTGTCGGGAAAGATAACCTTCAGGTTAGACCCCTACGACACCCTTCCCCTGAGGACGCCGGTGTCCGGACCCACCGGTTCGGAGGGAGCCGTGTCGTCCAGATCGATGGCCGGGCAGCGTTCCCGCTGGCGGAAACGTGCGTTCGGAGTTGCGGTCATCCACGGTCCGTTCTGGATGCCGCCGATGTCCAGAGCCTCCGCGCGCCACGGAGGGGTGAGGGATCCGGTGCAGGGAATCCCCCAGGCTTCGGAAAATCGGTGGAGGAGGACCGGGTCTCTTCCCACCGGTACCCCGAGAAAGATGGCCTGGGCGCCGGGGTTCATGAGGTTGGCCAGCTCTGCGAGGGGGGGCCGGTACCGGTCGAAGCTCCTGAGGTCGAGCCGGGCCTCGCCGAACGGAATACTGAGCAGGGTCCAGTCGTCTGGAGCCTCGTGGTGGAGCCCCGAGGGGGAGGCGAGA
>PWLA01000157.1 GCA_003559555.1 Gemmatimonadota bacterium
CACCCTCCGCTTCGTGGTGCGCTTTGATCGCTACCCCGGCAAGTGGATGTTCCACTGCCACATCCTGGACCACGAGGACGCCGGCATGATGGGTGTCCTGGAGGTGAGGCCGGAGGGACCGGACTGACCCGAAGGGGGGCTAGGGAGCTCGCCTCCAGCTCCCATGTGATGGGAATGTGACGGGGGCGAAAGAGCCTGTTGACGCGCCTGTCGTATCGTCAAGCAAGCATGTCACCTCTACGATGGAGAAAAGCACCATGACTTCTAATTCCACGAACCCGTCGCTCAGGATTTTCGCTGCTGCCGCATTGGCGCTTGCAGCCGCCCTCGCCGGCGCCCCGACCGATGCCGAGGCCCAGTCGACGGCCCCGGCCGCCGCGCAGGCCGAAGCGGCACCCCCCGGCTCGGCCGACAACCCCCACGTGGTGGAGGTGGAGGCCGAGGACTACGCCTTCCGCATCCCGGCCGAGATCAACTCGGGCTGGACCACCTTCCGCTTCGCCAACCAGGGCGAGGAGCACCATTTCCTGTTCATCACCCAACTGCCCGTGGACGTGGGGTACGACGCATTCGTCGAGCAGATCGTCATGCCGTTCAATGACGTGTGGTATGACCTGAGGGACGGACGCATGACCGCCGATGAGGCCATGCCGGCCCTGAGCGAGGAGCTCCCCGAATGGTACTGGGGCGTGGACTTCATGGGCGGGGTCGGGTTCCTGGCGCCCGGTGCCTCGGCGGAGGCGACGGTCTACCTGGAACCCGGGCAGTACGTGGTCGAGTGCTACATGCGGACCCCCGATGGAGAGATTCACTCCATGGAAGGAATGCTCGACCCCCTCACGGTGACGGCGGAGCCCTCCGAGGGTTCGCCGCCCCCGGCGGCGCTCCAGATCGTGCTGTCCGAGGAGGGTATGGCCCTGGACGGCCTCCCCCAGCCCGGGCTCAACACCTTCGAGGTGCATTGGGCGGATCATCCGGAAGGCACCTTCGGGCATGACGTCCAGGTCCTGCGCGTGGACAACGAGACTACCGTTGACGATGTCCTTCACTGGATGAACTTCCTCAACCTGGAGGCCCTCACGGAGCCGGCCCCCGGAAGCTTCGTGGGAGGCATCACCCCGATGCCCGCCGGCTCCACCGCCTACTTCGCCGCAGAGCTGGAACCCGGTCGATACATCCTGGCCTCGCAATACACCAGCCACCTGGGCGTCCTCACGGAGTTCACCGTCGAGGCCCGGTAGAGAGGCGCCACTCGAAGCCCGTCCTCCCCAGCCCCACCTCCGGGCCAACAGCATCGCACCCCCGCCGATTCGCGAATGACCGGCGGGGGTGCTATGGTTTGAGATCGGAACCGCTTCGCACGATTCCGCGAGACGTGGCATTGACTCGAGCACTCCTACAAGGAGCATGAGGTGACAGCGCTTGAATCATTTTCCGACTTGGATTTACCCGCACTCCGCGCCGGCATCCGCGGTTCGGTTGTGGGGCCCGGTGACCCGGAGTACGACGCCATCCGCGAAGGCTGGAATGGCCGGTTTGATCACCGGCCCGGAGCCATCGTCCGCTGCCTGGGCACCGCCGACGTCATGGCCGCCGTGAACCTCGCCCGAGAGCACGACGTCCCCCTGGCCACCCGCGGAACGGGACACGACTACGCGGGCCGTTCGGTTCCGGACCAGGGGCTCATGCTGGACCTCTCACCCATGAAGGGAATCCAGGTGGACCCGGCGACCCGCACCGCCCGGGTGCAGCCCGGGGTCCGGTGGCGCGACTTCGACCACGAGGCCCAGGCCTTCGACCTGGCCACCACGGGATGCACCGTCAGCACCGTGGGCGTGGGAGGCTACACCCTGGGAGGGGGCACGGGGTACCTGGCCCGGAAGCACGGCCTGGCCACCGACAACCTCGTCGGGGCCGAGGTGGTCACCGCCGCCGGCGAGCGGGTCTGGGCCGACGGCCGGGAGAACGCCGACCTCTTCTGGGCCCTCCGGGGCGGTGGCGGCAACTTCGGGGTGGTCACCGGCTTCGAGTATCGGCTCCACCCCGTGGGCCCGGAGGTCCTGGCGGGCCAGATCATTCATCCACTGGAGGCGGCGAAGGAGGCCCTGACCCTATACCGCGACTTCATGGCCGAGGCCCCCGACGAGGTCACCGCCTACCCCTTCTTCCTGAACCTGCCCCCCCTGGAGGCCATCCCCGAAGAGCTCCACGGCCGCCCAGGACTCATCCTGGTCATCGTCCACACCGGCAGCCCGTCCGAGGGCGCCGAGGCCCTGCGCCCCCTCACGGAGTTCGGCGACCCCCTTCTCTCCGCCGTTCAGCCCATGCCCTATACCGCGGCCCAGCAGATGTTCGACGAGGGGATGCCCGGGGGCCATCGCCGCTACTCCAGGGCCCAGTACGTGGACGAGATCTCCGACGACGCCATCGACACCCTGGTGGAGTGGGTGGCCGGGCTCCAGGGCGCCTTCAGCTCCGCCTACTTCGAGCCCATGGGCGGCGCCGTCAACCGCGTGGATCCGCAGGAAACGGCCTTTCCCCATCGAGGCGCCGCGTGCGGCTTCCACGTCCTCTCCGGCTGGACCGACCCCGACGACGACCAGCGAATCATGGAGTGGACCGACGGCTTCCACGAGGCCATGGCCCGACACGCCACCCCAGGCGTCTACGTGAACCTGTTGAGCGAGAACGAAGGCAAGCGGATCCGGGAGGCCTACGGAAACAACTATCCGCGCCTGGCCGCCATCAAGGGACGGTGGGACCCGGACAACCTCTTCCGGCACAACCACAACATCGAACCGGCCGGCTGAGCGCCTCCCTCACCCTTCCGGGTCCGGGGGGAAGGCCCCGTCCGGCTCCAGTCCCCACCCTCGGTTCACACGACGCACCAGCGCCCCGTACCGGGGCTCGTGGGCCACCGACTCCCACACCCGCCCGTAGAAGTGATGGACCGCCAGCGTAGGCCAGTGCTCCCAACCTTCCACCCGGTCGAAGGCCGAAAAGGCGGCCTCCACCTCCCCCAGGGACAGGTGCACCAGGCCGACGGCAAACGCCCGGCCCTCGGCCCGGAAGTCCTCCAGGGCGGCTCGGGCCCGCCCCGGGTCGCCCAGCTCCGCGTGCACCACCGCCAGGGTGGCCTCGGCCCCCTTCCCTGCCCAGGCCGCCGAGAGGCCCTCCAGCACTGAGCGCGCCTCCTCCAGACGCTCCAGGTCGTAGAGAGCCAGCGCCTCGTAGAAGGGACCCGTGGTGTAGCCCCGCGACAGCTCCTCCACCCGCTCGGCCTCCCGCACCGCCGCCTCCCCCTCGCCCGTGGTCACGTACCCCAGGGCCAGGTTCACCACCGCCTC
>PWLA01000322.1 GCA_003559555.1 Gemmatimonadota bacterium
AGTGAGTTCGCCCTGCGCCCGGTCGAGCGCGGAGCCTCTCCTCTGGACGTGCCCGGCGTGGACTCCGGGGTGAGCCGTGCGGAGATCTTGGCTGCCATCCGAGAATCGAGAGCGCGCGGCTCAGTCTGATGACGGGATGCACGCTTCGTTCCCCCTTTTGGGACAGCGAGGAGCCCAAATTATGATGAAAACATTATAATTTGAGGGTGGGCGAAGTATCTCGGAAAGTGGGCGGCGGATTCTCGCTCGGGGGACGTGGTGCCGGTCGGACCGCACGCGAACTCGTCGGGAACGAGCCAACCTGACTTCGGAAAATGGACATGGACGCGGAATACGTTGTCGTGGACGTCGAGACCACCGGATACTACCCTGGCGGCCACGACCGCATCGTTGAGATAGGAATGGTGGGTCTGGATCCGGAGGGATCCGTGGTGGACGAGTACGAGACTCTTATCAATCCGTCGCGGGACCTTGGGCCTACCTGGCTCCACGGGATCGAAGCTCGCGATGTCCTGGATGGGGGTTGATACGGGCACCTGACCGGGGCGGAGTCTACCGGAGCTCACCTGTGTTCAGCGTACAGGAGCGAGACCGGCTTGACTCGGCGCCCCGGAGCCGGCCGAGCTGCGGCCCGACGGCCCGAACCCCCAACCCGTCAGTAGACCACGACGAAGGCTGCGGTCCAGCCGGACGGCAGGTTGAACATGACGCCACGCCAGCGCTGCTGCTCGAAGACGACCATGCACCAGGGGGCGTCCACGTGGAATCCGTCGCCAACCACCCACCAGGAACCGGTATCGGGGTTCTGGCGGTAGCATGCGACATGCGGGAGATCAGTCGGATCCGTTCCGACGGCCTCCGGAAACTCGACCTCGGCGATCCCATTGCTTCCGGGGGAGGCGGTCAAGACCACTTTGTTGGCGAGGCCGTCAGCCCCTGGAGGACCCGGTAATCCCTGCTCCCCCTGCGGTCCAGCTGGCCCCGGCGGTCCTTCCGGGCCCGTGGGTCCTTCGCAGCCGGCCAGTACACAGCCGGCGAGGTTTCCATGCCGAGGGATGGGTAGGCTTCCGCATCGCACCCTTACGATCGCAGAGCGGTCAGGGCAACGTCTGGTTCGTCCTCTGAGTCCCACACGGATCGGACTTCGGCCCGAATGGCCATGGAGACGTCCCCGTCATCCAGAGATCCCTGTTTCGTCAGATCCCTGTTTCGCCGACAGCCAGCATGCTTGATTTGGAGTACAGTTGTGCATACGTTCTCGGACGGGTTTCAGTGGGATCCTGTGAAAGCTTGGGTGAACCTGAAGAAACACCGGGTCGACTTCGGCGACGCCACGGAGGTGTTCTTCGACCCAAAGGCGCTGACCATTCGCGATGATCATCCGACCGAGGAGCGCTTCGTCACGGTGGGAAAGGATGCCTTCGACCGTGTGCTGGTTGTGGTCTACTGCTGGCGAGGCGACGACATCAGGTTGATCTCTGCTCGCAGGGCCACGTCTCGAGAGCGAAGGGAATACAAGCGATGGCAATGAAGAGCGAATACGACTTCAGAGGCGGCAAACGCGGGCCAGTCCGACGGGCCACGGTGGGCAAGACCCGGATCACCATCCGTCTCGACGATGATGTGTTGGAATGGTTCCGGGACCGGGTCCACTCAGCCGGTGGCGGCACCTACCAGACGCTCATCAACGAGGCTCTGCGCTGGTATATGGATCAAGCCGACGAGCCGGCCGAAGACCTCCTCCGGCGGGTGATCCGGGAGGAGCTGGAGCGTCGGGAAGAAGGCTTGGGGTGACAATGAATTCACGATCGCTCCCTCCCCCGACCCGGAGCACCGGCGTGCTCGCCTCCGACGAGCTCCGTGGCAACTTCTTCTGCTACGACGCTGCGTACGTGGCCCTGGCGCCCCGCCTCAACGGCCTCTGAGCGTTCATGAGTCACTCGCCGTCGTAGAGCCGAGCCAGATCCACCAACTCCACATCGGGACGACCCCCCGCTACCTTGCGCACCGCTGCGTCGAACTCCGCTCCGAACAGGAGGAGTCTGGCACTGACCGCTCGTGGACCCAGAGCTCCCCTGGCTCGTTCGAGGTGGCGGAGGTGCCGGGCCGTGATCGTCTCGCCGGCTTTGGCCTCTCCGACGGCGATGACCGCTCGGTCCGATGGCTCGGCGGCTCCGTCGTCGGCGGCCACCAGCACGTCGATGTCGTACTCCGTCCCCTCGAGGGACACGGACGAGGGCCCCACGTGGTCGGGAGAGGCACCGACCGTATCGCGGCTCGCGTACCTCCGCACCCAGGCTCGAGCCTGCTCTTCGAACACCGGCCCCCGAACCCGCGAGTGGAATGTGGTCGAGAGCGTTTGGGTCCACAGGCCCAGCGGGTCCCGGTCGCGCAAGAGCGAGCCGTGCGGTTCCAGGACGGCGTAGTGAAACTGGAGGAACGGATCCGCCAGGGCGTATCTGGGTCGCCGGTTCCGGATGGGGTCTTCGTGCCGAAGCACGAATCCGGCTGCGATCAGGCGGTTGAGGGATGGGGCGAGGTTGGAGACCGGGCGCCGTAGTCGGTTTCCGATCGATCCCGCGGTGACGGCTCCATTTGCGATGGCCCCGAGAATGCTATGGTGAAGCGTGGGGCTCGCGCTGGAAAGAGTGGGGTCCTCCGCCAACAACGTGGTCGCCTCATGATGGAGTGTAGCCGCCGGCGAGAGGACTCGCGTTGCAACCCAGCGAGAGAAGTCGTCGAGCCGGTCCGGGAGGTCGTGATTGACCATGTCGGTGGCATATCCGACGACGCCTCCAATGACCGCGAACACCCGTGCGGCCAATGGCAGGTCCTCTTTCAGCTCGAGCAACGACGCGATCTGCCGGTAATCGAAGGGTTGCATCACCAGTTCCAATCCAGCGCGTCCGCGAAGCGGGGCCTCGCCGGCGGTCAGCGCGCGCATCATGGCGATGGCAGAGCCGCAGAGCACCAGCCTGCCTTGCCCGGGGGTTGATTCCTGTCCGGCAGGACCGATGGCCGCTGCGATGACCGAATCCAGCCTCGGTTCCCCCTCCAACAGGTAGCCAAACTCATCCAACGCCACAGGGGTCGCGCTTTCTGCCCCGAGACGCAGCAACTGCGACACCGCGGCCTCCCACGTCTCGAACGACAATTTCCCGACGCCGAGATGGTCACCGAGGGCTTCTCCCAAGCGCGCCAGGTGGATGGCCGGCTCACCGCGCGTGGCCTCCCAGTAGAAGCCGCCGCGTTCGCCGACGAGGTCGTAAAGGAGCGTCGACTTGCCGATGCGACGCCGCCCGTACATGAGTCCGAGCGTGTGGCGCTGTACGGGGGCGTCCAGG